>CAJTYF010000079.1 GCA_910583945.1 uncultured Bacilli bacterium | reverse complement strand
CTATTTCAATTATACACTACTTTTATTTATCAGTCATTATGTTTAACACAACAAAAATAAAAAAAGCTTTATTGCTTTTAATAAAGTTCTTCACAAGTTCCAGAATCGGGACGGTAAAAACAATGATTTTTGTATCTTCCAGCTAATTGTTGATTATACCAAGTGCTCGTGCAACTCGTATTTTTAGCTGGGGCATAAAACCATAAGGAATGTGTGGCGGGGTAGTAGTATTCACCTCGTAATGCTCTTTCAGCAAGATTTTTTTCAAGGGTTGTTGGACTCGCTTGAAATAAGGAACCATTAATTCCGGCAAATTGATTTTTTTGATAGATGGCATCCGTTATAGATCTAATATCTTTAAAAGTTAAACAATTTGCTATGGTTCTATTTACAACAACATTTCCTACCATTAGCATTCCTAAGTTTCCTTCTGCTAAAGCTTCTGCACGCATGATACGAGCAAGTAGTTCTAATTCTTTAGTCGTATAATTTGTAAGCATTATGATCACCTAGTACTATAATATGAAAAAACTTGCTAAATTGTTAATTCTTTGTTATGATAAAATCATCTTATTTAGGGGATTAGTTAAATGGTATAATAGGAGTCTCCAAAACTTTAGTTGGGAGTTCGATTCTCTCATCCCCTGCCAAATGCAAATACACTCCAAATTATTGGAGTTTTTATATGTATAAGATTAAAAATTAAAAAGGAAGTAACTATATGAATCATGTTTTTAGGCTTATTAAAGGGAATGATATTCTGTTGCTATAAATAATTGACGATGTGATGAGGGTATTTATATTATGAGATTTATTCAAAAAATAATTGCAAAATATAATAAAAAGGTAAAAAATCGAAATGATAGATGTGATCATTTAATTGAACAGATTGATATAGCCTTGAAAGAAATAAATGTATTGTTTTTAGATTTTCAGTCTTTTGTTGATCCAAGAAAAGAAAAAGAATGGTGTATATGTAATACAACTTTAATTAAAAATATAAATAGAAAGAATATTAAAAATTATAAAAAAGCAAAAAATTATAAAGTATTATTAGAAAAACAAGATGAATTATATCGTAATGCAAATACTCTTAAGGAACAAATAAGTATTCATAATAATGCAGTGACTGAGTCGAAAATTCAAAATGCTTATAGTTTGATTGGTGATGTTGAGGGGCGAAAATTAGACAAACAACAAATGGCTTGTATTGTTAAAGATTTTCATAATCACCTTGTGATTGCTGGGGCTGGAACTGGTAAAACAACTACTGTAGTGGGAAAAATTAAATTTTTATTAAAATCAGGGAAGTGTAAACCAGAGGATATTTTGGTTTTGTCTTTTACTAATGCATCAGCAAGTGAGATGAGTAAGAGAATTAATCAAGAAACTGGTTATAATATAGATGCCTCTACATTTCATAAACTTGGGCTTAATATTATAACACGTATAATACCGAGTAGTAAATGAAGGAAGTATTTAGTTACTTGATACTTTTTTGATTTACTATATAAT
>CAJTYF010000078.1 GCA_910583945.1 uncultured Bacilli bacterium | reverse complement strand
TTAGCAGGGAGTTTTATTATGACTAGAAATATTAAAATAGATATCAATACTTTATTAGAAGCTTTTGATTTATATGAACAAGGCTATAGCTTCTTAAACGTTATAAAAATGTTGTCATTGAATACAAATCGTAGATTATTAAGTGAAAAATACCAGAGGTATAAATTATATGGAGTTAATGGATTGTTACCTAAAACAAAAAATAACTCGTATCCGCCATCTTTTAAACTACAAATTATTAATGAGTATTTTGAAAAGGGAATATCATCTGTACAGTTGGCTATTAAATACAATATCCCATCAGATCGCACTGTACGAAACTGGATAAAACGTTATACTATGGGTAAAGAGAACAAAACATATTCTCCAAAACCCGAGGTGTATACGATGAAAGCAAGAAAAACAAATTTAGAAGAACGCATTGAAATAGTTAAAGATTACATAGAAAGTAATAGTGATTATAAAACAATCGCTGATAAATATTCAGTGACTTATGGTCAAGTTTATAATTGGGTGAAAAAATATAAAAATCATGGTAATGCTGGTTTAGAAGATGGACGAGGCAAAGGGAAACCTCAATCTATAATGACAGAAGATGAAATGAAAGATGCAGAAATTAAAGCATTAAAAGAACGAAATAAATATTTAGAAATGGAGAATGAGGTTTTAAAAAAGCGGAGAGAATTCGAAAGAGAGATGATGAATCAAAAAGTAAACAAATCGCGTCATACAAAACGATTAAAGCGCTAAAAAATAAATATCCAATTAAATGGTTATGTAGTGTTTTAGGAATAAATAGATCAAGTTATTATAAATGGACAAATAGAAAACCCTCTAAGAGAGAGATTGAAAATAATACATTAATGGAAGATATCAACGATATCTATCACCAATATCAAGGTATTTATGGTTATAGACGTATTTATATCTATATCCGTCTTAAATTAAATAAACGTGTAAATCATAAGCGTGTTTATAGATTAATGAAACAATTAAAATTAAAAGCAATTATACGTCGTAAAACCAAACGTTATAAGCCTTTTACTCCTGAAGTTACTGCACAAAACATTTTAAATAGATCATTTAATGAAACTAAGAAAAACAAGAAATGGTTAACTGATGTGACTGAATTTAAATTAAAAAATGGCAATAAAGTATACTTAAGTGCGATTTATGATTTAGGTAGTAAAACTATTTTAAGCTATGAATTGAGTAGTTCAAATAATAACCAATTAGTATTTAACACGCTTGATAAAGCTGTTAAAAAAGTAAAAAATACCAAGGGTATTATATTTCATAGCGATAGAGGGTTTCAATATACTTCTAGAAGTTTCAAGGCAAAATTAAAAGAGCATAAAATGATTCAAAGTATGTCACGTGTAGGCTGTTGTATTGATAATGGACCTATGGAATCAGTATGGGGAATGATGAAAAGTGAAATTTATAAAGGAAATAAGAACTTTTCTTTTATAAATTATGAACAGGCAGTAATAGAATTAGCTAAATATATCCATTTTTATAATACTAATCGAATTACATTAAAAATGGCCAAATCCATAGCTTAGCTATGAATTTGACCAAAAAGACATTTTTATTATTTAGTTGTCTACTTGACAGGGTT
>CAJTYF010000077.1 GCA_910583945.1 uncultured Bacilli bacterium | reverse complement strand
TACAGATTACAATTGTCCTTATAAATATTGTCTAAAAAAGTGTTGACAATCCAATAAAATTTAGTATCTTATTATAAGTAATAGACAAGGAGGAATCGAAATGTTGTTTTTTATGGCTGTTCTGTTTTTGATTGTTTTCATGATGTTATTTTTGTTGTGCAAAAGAATTTATCGTCTTGTTCATAAAATAAATATAAATTCCTTTCTTTTTTGGGGCATCGTTTTGGGTCCCATTATTGTATTTCTCGTTTTCTTTTTTTATGATCGTATGAATACCTTAGTTGTTTTTTTACATTTTTTTGTTTTTTTACTTCTTTGGGATTTATTAGGCTTGATTCTTAAAAAAGTTTTTAAAAAAAGTCTTGGAGATTTTGCAAGGTTGATGGGGGCTTTTATTATTACCTTTTTTTATCTTTCTTATGGCTATTATTTAGCGCATCATGTAGTAGAAACACATTATGTAATTGAAACAACAAAGGATATTGGTGTTGATCGTTTTAGAATTGTTCAAATGACAGATAGTCATATAGGTTCTACAATGAATGGCGATGATTTTATTTCTTATATGGAAAGAATTAATGAAACTTCTCCTGATATTGTGGTGATTACAGGAGATTATATTGATGATGATACGAGTAAAGAAGACATGATTAATGCGTGTTTTGGGTTGGGTCAATTGAAAACAAAGTATGGGGTTTATTTTGTTTTCGGAAATCATGATAAAGGTTATTTTAATTATAGAGGATACAATGAAAGTGATTTAAGACTTGAATTAAGTAAAAACCATGTTGTTTTATTAGAGGATCAATCTATTGATCTTTTAGAAAATTTGACTTTAATTGGAAGACAAGATGCTCAAACGAAAAGTCGATTAAGTGCTAAGGAATTAACTAAAGAAGTAGATAAACAAAAGTATACTGTGGTACTGGATCATGAACCGAATGATTATCAAGAAGAATCGGATGCGGGTATGGATTTAGTTTTATCTGGACACACCCATGGTGGGCAATTGTTGCCTATGAAATATATTTCTAAACTGTTTAATATTGATGATCAGTCTTATGGGATTCAAAAAAGAAAAAATACTACTTTTATTGTCAGTTCAGGGATTGGGAATTGGACGATTCAATTTAAAACAGGTGCTCTAGCGGAGTACGTTGTCATTGATTTGAAGAATGAATAAAAGTAATTCTTTTAAAAAGTATAAATAGATTCACCATCATTCATCACACTTATATAAAGGTTCCCAGTTTGATGTTTATAATGAAATGACAAATTTATCAAATAAACGCCTTTATTTTCAATATAATTAGTTAAATCATTAATAAAATCTCCATTATAAATTATTTCATAAGTCTTTAGTGGTCTTGCAATATATGAATTTTTTTCTCTTTCATATTTATAATGCACTTCTCCTATGCTTAATATATATTTATATTTTGCATCGAAAGGGTATTTTAATATTTGCATTTTATAAGTCGTATCATCATTTTCTTTCATTTTTTCCATACTTTTATTTAGTTCATCACAAGAAACTTGTATTCCTTTTGTATAAGGACTAAAACAGGTATAAGATTTTATATTGAATATGTAGGGTTTTTGGTTAATTTTTATAGGAGGTAGGACATTCTTAGGAGAGAAAGAACCCGTTTCACCATTCATTATATCTAATAAAAATGGGATAATAATGGTTGGATTTATTTTTTCCAAAACATGTAATTTATAATCGTTTAAACGTACATCATAATATCTCAAGTATTTTGGGAAAAATTTTCTACTATCACGAAAATTGGAAATAGAAAAAGAAACTAATAGAAAAATAAATATCCATTTCCATACTTTTTTTATTCGTTTTTGTTTTATTCTTTTAAAATCTTCAATAGATGCTTTTTGATAATTATAAAACATCTTTTTTTGTTCTTCGTTCATCTTTTAACCTCTATTCGCATCTTTTTATAAACTTAAAAAATAATAATGATAAAAATATAATACTTGATACACAAAAATGGATTAATATGTTTAAAAAAAGTGAAAATGGATTAAATGTAACATATTTATAAAAAGAAAAGAAAAAAAATATATAA
>CAJTYF010000076.1 GCA_910583945.1 uncultured Bacilli bacterium | reverse complement strand
TTCTTATTATAATCTGTCCTTTTCTTTTTTGTCTAATTTATTGTAACCAATCCATTGATTTATATTTAGAAGGTAAAAGTTATCAAACTATTGCTAATATTTATAATGAAGAACAAGTGCTAGGTAAAACTAATTGGAGAGATTCTACAATAAATCATATTATGACAAATGAACTTTATAAAGGTGATTATGTGCATGGTAAAAGAACAAAACATCCAACTTATTATGAAAATGTTGTAGAACCTTTAGTATCTAAACAAAAGTGGGATGACTGTCAATATCAAAAGAAAAGAAATGCTAGACATTATGAAAGGACTGCAACTTATCTATTTACTAATAAACTAAAATGTTCTTCTTGTGGTAGATTTCTAGGTGGTTGTGCAACAACTAAATCTAATGGTAAAAAATATTACTACTATAAATGTGAGCATTGTAAGATTACTTATAAAGAAAAAGAAATAGAACAAGAATTAATGGCTTGTCTACTTGAACTAGTTAAAACAGATATGTTGGTAAATAACTACTATACACCATTTATTAAATCAAAATTAGATAATAAAGATATTAATTATGAGAAAGAATTAAGAGAACTAGATAAACAGTTAGATAGAATAAAATCAGTTTATATTAAAGGCATTATGAAAATAGATGATTTTGAGCAGGAAATCAAACAAATAGAATATAAGAAACAAAAATTAAATAAAGAGTGGCAAGATCAAAAACAGTATGAAAATCTAAACTTTACTATTGATGACTTATTAATATTAGAAGATAAATATAATCTTGACACTTCCATTAATCCAAAAGAATTTATGAATAGAATAAATAATTATCAAAATAAATCAAGAGAAGAAAGACAAAAAATGATTTCTACTTATATAGATAATTTAGAAATTAGTAAAAGTGATAATAAATTAAAAATAGAACATTATTATTTTAGAAAAAGTTTTCTAACTGATTTATTAACCTATAATGAAGAATATAAATTACCTTTAAATTACTCGTTATTTGAAGATGAATATGGAATACCTATACCACAAAATAATGAAGTAAAAACTAAAGATGAATCAAAAGAATATTTTAATAAATTACAAAGTATTTTAGGCAATGAGTATAAATTAAATTATTATGAAATAGATACTGATGATAATTTAACTAACCTAAAAATATCTAGTGAAATAGAAGTTGAAAAGATAATTAGATTAATAACATTAAAGAATGAAAAATTTGATAATGGTAATTTAAAACTAGGAGTTATCACAGTAGATTTAAGTGATATAAAAAATAGTAATAACAATCAAATATTTAAAGAATTATTAGGAAAAATAAAAGATACTTTTAAAGAGAATGAATTTGTCTAATCATCCTACTAAATTTATCAAAAATACCAAAATAGGATGAAAATTGAAAATATAAAATACTTTAATTATAAGGACTAAATAAATATTTATTCTTAATATCAACCCACAAAGTAGGATGAATTTTGCAAGTGCAAAATCAGATTTGTGTATATGCAATTCCTTATGGAATAAGGGTTAAATTGCATAATACACACAAACTTCTTATCCTGCTCTTTTAGATATTAGCAAAATACACAGTATTTTTATCCTATTTGCCTCTTTTAAAATTACCTAACTAGGTAGATTATATTAATAAAAAGTAGTATAATTGTAGTAATGTTTATAGGAGGTGTTTCATGTCTAATAAAGAGATATTAAACAAAATTAAAAACTTATCAAATAATGAGAAAAGAAATATTGCTTATGAAGAATTAATTAAAATTATTAATCAACTTTCTCCAAATGAAATTATTGAACTTTCAAATATTATTGGTTATCCTGTATTTACGAGATTATGTATGGGTGTTTTAAAACATAAATTCGTTTTATTACAAGATGGAGCAGCAGCAATTATAGTAAACGAAAATGGGCAAATTTTACTGCAATCAAGAGCAGACAATGATAGATGGGGATTACCTGGTGGTTGTCAAGAATTAGGTGAACGATTTGAAGATACAGTAATTCGTGAAGTTAAGGAAGAAACTAATCTTGATATAACAGAAGACAATTTAGAATTAATAGCAATTGTTTCAGGCAATACTAGACGAAATGAGTATCCAAATGGAGATGTTGTTATTAATAATACAGCACTTTATTGTGTTAAAAATTATTCTGGAAAATTAAAATGGGATAGTGAATCAAAGAATATGAAATTTTTTGATTTAGATAATTTGCCTATTAATCAAAATGATCCGGATTTAATAGATATTTATATAAAGTCTTTAAACAAAAAAAGTTTATAAAATATTAGGGCTTAAAAACCAAAAAAATTGATTTTTGACAAGAACTCAAAAATATGATATTATGAATATGTCAAGGGAACTTGCATAAAATAAAAAAAGAGGAACATTTGATTTTGCAAGTGAATGTCGCCTCTAATTTAATAGGATTGACACTCTATCAATGCTGAAGAGTGTCTATTTTTTTATTGCTAACACCAGTAAGGTAGAAAGTAACAAAATGATAGCAATGAGCTTTA
>CAJTYF010000075.1 GCA_910583945.1 uncultured Bacilli bacterium | reverse complement strand
TTCTTCTTGTCTTGATAATAAGGGTAACTATTGCCGGCGAGGCTAGTTACCCTTAAAGTATTGGTATGTCTGGATTAGAACACAAAAAAAGTTGCTTTTTCATACCTAGTAATGTAGTGTTTTATGTGACTAGCAAAAAACTTTACATGAAAGGAGAAAAAGCAACTTTTTTTATATACATAGTTTGGAGAAACTAAGTTGTTTTTTAAGTTATATAACATGAATAAGTATACTGAGAAAAAACGTAGAAATCAAGTATTTCAAAAATTTATTGAGCGACATGTGGGGGAAAATCAAATGGCGTTGGTAAAGGACTGTAATACCTTTTTGTCTTTTGTGACTGATAAGTCGTTAGAAAAACAGAAATTATATAAAGCCAATTCGTGTAAGAATCGCTTTTGTCCTGTTTGTGCTTGGCGTAAAGCGAGAAAAGATGCTTTAGGTTTATCTTTGATGATGCAGCATGTTAAACAGATACATGAAAAAGAATTTATATTTTTAACGTTAACGACGCCTAATGTGTCTAAAAATGAATTAGAAAATGAGATTAAACATTACAACCAGTCTTTTAGAAAATTGATTAAAAGAAAAAAAGTGAACAGTGTTATCAAAGGTTATGTAAGAAAATTAGAAATTACATACAACAAAGAACGGGACGATTATAACCCTCATTTTCATGTGTTGATTGCGGTTAATAAATCATATTTTACTGATAAAAATTATTATATTAATCAAAAAGAATGGTTAAATTTGTGGCGAGATGTAACGGGTATTGAAGAGATTACACAAGTTCATGTTCAAAGAGTTAAAGCCAATAATAATAAAGAACTTTATGAAATGGCTAAATATTCGGGGAAAGATAGTGATTATTTAAGTAATCAAAAAGTATTTGATGCTTATTATCAATCTTTGAAAGGTAAACAAGTTTTAGTGTATTCAGGTTTATTTAAAGAAGCCAGAAAGTTATTAAAAAATGGCGAATTAGATTATCTAAAAGAGATTGATCCGACTGAATATATTTATCAAATTTTTTATATTTGGAAACAAAAAGAATATTTAGCTAGTGAACTGCATGATTTAACAGAACAAGAAAAAAGAGAGTTAAATCATCAAATGATTGATGAAATTGAGGAAGAATAATGCTTATAAATTGTGATAAATTTTTTGTGGAAGAGTTACAAAAAAACGGTTATGAAATTGACTATAAAAAAATTGTAGATATATATAAGACTTCAAGAAATTCTGATGGATTTAAAAAAAGACAATTAAAAAAAGAGAAAAAAGCAACTGAAATACAAAAACATATAGAAAAATATTACTAAACGTTAGCTAAAAAGCTAGCGTTTTTTTATTTTTTAGCCTCTGCGGGAACTATAGCGTTTAACCAGCATGGTTACCCACTTTTTATGCCAATTTTTAAATTTGCATGTAACTGGGCAGTGTCTAAAAAATTAGCCACTGGTTTTGCTTAAATTTTGTTTGTGAAATGAGAATATATTTATTTGGCTCATATTTGCGTTTTAAGAGCTTATGTATGTTTTTAGGCATAAAACTATATGATTTACACTTAAAACTTTAAAATACCCCTTTAGAATTAAAATTAAGGGCATTTAAGATTTAACAAAATAAAAAAGCCACCAATAAAATTTGGTGGCTTTTTTATTTCACTATCTTCATTTTTGGAAGTGAACAGTGAAAACAAAACAGAACGCTAATTAAATTATAACACGCTTTTATGCCGAGAAAATTTATTGATCGTTGAGAAGAACCCTTAACTAAACTTGTAGACGAATGTCGGCATAGCGTGAGCTATTAAGCCGACCATTCGACAAGTTTTGGGATTGTTAAGGGTTCCGAGGCTCAACGTCAATAAAGCAATTGGAATAAAGCAATTATAATTTATATTGAGTATAATAAACTTTAAGATTTTTAAATTTGGAGGGGATTACTTATGTTTTTTAAAAAAAATAGGCATTCAGATGTGAATTCTGAAAGTAAAGATGTTGATTTATTTGATGATGATTTAGATGAATTTGATATTGATACAAATTTAAATATTGAAGATGAAGATGAATTTGATATTGATACAAATTTAAATATTGAAAATGAAGATGAATTTGATATTGATCCTAGAAGTACTTATGCGATTATTCTTCAAATGTTCTTTGATGATTATACTAATTTATCTTCTGCTGCTAGTAGATTAAGTGCGATGCTCGAACTTGGTATTTTTGATAGTGAGTCAATTAAAATAATTGAAGATACTGAATGGTATGCTGAACATACTTTAAAGATGTATAACGATTCAAAGGAGTATAGAAAAAGTAATTTAGAATTATTAGATGCTGAGTGTAAGAACATTGATTATAGAATTAGAAAAAGTTTAGAATTGAAAATTCTTGCTTTGAATAAATTGAAAACAGGTATTAAAAATAACGATCAAAGTTTAGGACAAGAGGGCCTTGATGAAATAGAGAAATCAGTGAGTATTATTTCTCCTGTTCTTGAGGATATAAAAAATATAATTGTTGAGACTTTATATTAAATTTGTAAACGAGTGAAACGAGTTTCTTCTTGTCTTGATAATAAGGGTAACTATTGCCGGCGAGGCTAGTTACCCTTA
>CAJTYF010000074.1 GCA_910583945.1 uncultured Bacilli bacterium | reverse complement strand
TGATTTAAAGGAACGTTTAAAAAGACTAGTAGAAACTAAATCTACTAGTCTTTAATATTTTTTTATAAATTTTCAGTTATAAATTCATGTAATTTTAGATTAAACTTCTTTATGTAACCTCTTCGATAATACTTATAAAATCCATTTAAAATAATATCAGTACATAAGCTATACATATCAGGTGTAATTTTGGAAAAATCTATAGATTTTTCTCTCAAAAAGTTATCTGGGTATTTAGGAGAAAATTTTAATCTCATATGATTCTTACTTACTTCAACAGTAAAGTAATTTGTAACAGTATCTGAATACTTAAATAATTCGTGGTAATGTAATTTTTTAATTATTTCTTTATCTTTGTAAGAAAGTTCATAAAATCTATTAACCCAATTTGTATTTTTGAAAAATTTATTGAAATAATCTTCAAATACTATAACAAACTCTATTAATATAAAATAATCATTGTTAATTTTTATTATTGAGTAGTAATTTTGATGTTTATCTAGAAAATTTATTAAAAAATAATTATTCCTTTCATTTTCCCTATACAATCTAATCCCAAGAACTGTTTTTATATTATTCCAATCTTTTTCCATTTCTCTAGGTTATATAATATATCTTCTTGTTGATTTCCAGTAATATATCCACGATCTTTAAGTAGTTTAAATATTAATGCTACTTCTTTTTGTAAAGAAACATCAAGTTGTTCATAATTTTTAGGAGTTATTTCTGGATATGCTAAAGTAAGGAATATTCTTGACTTACTATTTTCTAATGAGGATACATCTAACAATTGAAGAAATTTACCGGGAGAATAATTCACCCTTACTCTATCTATTCCTGAGAAGGTGATTATACTACAATTATTTCCACCAGAGTAATAATTTTCTAATGGAATTTCCCAAGTTTCTAAGTCACTTATAATTAGTTCTCCTTCTGGAAATATATTTTTTCCAACATTAGAAATATATCTTTTTGTCCAAATCCAGTATCCAAATTCATTCTTTTCTTTATCATGAAATGGAATACATCTAGAGTAATTACCATTCTGACTAGATAAATAGTTATTAAAAACACTTTCTGGATTTTCAGAAGTATATTTAACTTTTAATCTGGAAAAAAGGATTTCAATTAGCCCTTTTCTTTCTTTTATATTTCTATTTAGTATATCTTTAATTATCCTTGAATCTATCAATCCAATATCCAAGATAGTTTTTAATCCAAAAGATAAGTTAATATATTTAGATCTATTTCCTTGAGTATAATTTAATATTCCAGCTTTAAAGTCTCCTGATTGATTTTCGAACACCCAAGAGCCATTAAACGGATTTATTTTTAAATTACCATCATTAAATATCAAAAAATCATTATTATCAAGAAAAGGAGTATTTTCAAGTTCTTCATATTGCCTATTTCTATATATTCTTTTAATTTTTCCAAAAACATTAAGAAATTTTTTTATATTATGAAATACTTTGAAATAATCCTTACATTCTAAAATAATAGAGTCTTCATAGCTATCATCAATTGTATATAAAATATCATTATCTTCTAGAATAGTTAAAATTTTATACAAACTGCTACAAGTACTTTCAGTAATTTTATATAAATGATTTTGAGAATTAAATTTTGATAAATCCATAATGAGTTTTTCTTATTTTTACTAATATTTTTTCTAGAATATCTAAATCTGGTTCTTCAGGGAGATTAGATTTCTCAAAATTCTCTTTCATAGTTTCCTCTAAGTTTTCTACATATTCCATTACTTCATTATAAGGAACTCCATGATTTTTTATTTTCAATAACCAATCTCGATCTATTCCTGTTCTGTTTAAAATCATTCCTTTTCCTTGAGCTATTTCTGTCGCCATAGTTAAAATTCTAACACAATGTTGAATATTTTTAGAATCATAATCATATCCTTTGTTAAGTTGAAATCTAGATTCGTTTCGATTCTTTACCCAATCCCAATAACGTTTATAATCAGTACAGTGTTGACTATAAGCTCCAGAGTTGAATTGAAAATAGCATAAAGGTTTTTCTCTATCATCAAATTTAATACTAGAAACTCTAAGTTGACTACTGAGAGGATCAGTTTGACTAAGAATACCTCTATAACCAATCACATCTTTTTTATCTCTAGAATAATTAGGATCAGCAGCCCAGTCATAAAATAATGCATATGATTCTACTGTTCCCGGAAGTCTAGATATACCACAATACTCTTGTTTAAGATTATTATCTCTTAAATATTTAGTTAATGTCCAAGTACCAATCCCTACTGGAACTTGACAAAAATCTAACGGTGTTTTTCTGATTTTTACTTGTTCCGGATCTATGTTTATTGCTTTTTTTAAACCTTTCGCTTTTTTTATTTGACTTATAGCATATCCAGCAAAAGGTTTAAAGCATTTTTTTGTAATTAAGGTCTCTTTGATATCCCATAACGGTTGAAGTACTGGATTGAAGTGTAGAATAAATTTTTCTGGAGTGAATAGTGAAATTAATGCTTCTGGATTTGATTCTCCAAGTTCTTGAAAATATTTTTCTAATTCATCCCAATAATCATCAGACTTATCTGACTTAATTATTCGTTGTTTTTCAATTCCAGTGCCTAAAAACCATTCAGAGGGTCCTATAAAAACTCCAAAAGTATCTATATCAGAAGTTTCTGTATTAAGTCCGTACAAATGAGATCCACGTATACTTTCAAATAATAAACTCCCTGACTCTCTAATTTCTGAGAATGTTAAATTTTTTATTTCCATTTTCGCTAATTTTTTATAACATATATAAGGAAATAAACGTTCCTTTAA
>CAJTYF010000073.1 GCA_910583945.1 uncultured Bacilli bacterium | reverse complement strand
CACAACTTCGTAATGAAAGCAAAACTTCATAATGAAAAATTAAATCGTGTCAAATCCATCTTCAAAGGCTAAGACTTCTCTCGTATTTGCTAACTTTCTTTGTTGTTCTTCTCGACTCATCAATGCAATAAACTGAGGACTATCATTTAATTTAGTTATTTCTTTATTAAACTTTGACACAATCTCATCCCTTCTTCCTAATTTTTCTAATTCAACACGCTCTAAATCTAACATGATGATATATTTATATTTCTCGATGTTTTTTTCATCTTTAGAATACCAAAACTTTTTTATCTTGTCTACGTTGATTTTCTTAAATAGAATGCTATTTATTAGACTCTCATTTTTTTCATTTTTTATTTGATATTCATCGATGAAAGAGTCTTTCTTCTCTTCTCCAAATTGAAGCCATATTGTTATAAATTTTGTCTTTGTGTCATATGCATCCCCTCTAGTTGCATTTTGGGAATAGATATTAAAGAAATTACTTAAGTTTTTTACTTTCGTTGCTTCACTAACTCCAGTTTCTAATTCTAAGTGAATAATTTCATCATTTAATCTGATTAAACAATCACTTACCTTTGCTTTATCTACAACAGTTTTCACTTTTAATTAGGTTCTAGGGTATTCTAAAATTTCTACTTCTCCCTCTAATATTTCTGATAGCAAACTTTCCATTAACGTGTGATCACTCTCATTAATCATAATCGTAAAAAATACTCGCTCTCATTTTGCACTGTAATATTGATTTTCGTCTTGCATAAATCAAGAACCCACTTTCTAAAGAAATTAAAAAAATTTCTTAAGTTGTTACTTTAACTTAAGAAATTAAAATTTTTTGTCAAATTTTAAGAGTATCAAAATAAATTTAAAATCACTTTTTCTTAAGGGAGTTAGTTAATATCTCAAAATCTTTTTTTTATGTTTAATTTATGATTTATCAAAAAAAATGAATTAAGTTATTATTGTTCATTTTATCTCCTCTCCTTGATTCCATTTGGTCTTGCAGTTGTTTGAATAGTTTGTTGTTGTGGTGATTGATATGGATTATTTAAAAAATTTTGTGAGTATAAAATTTTCTTTTTTTCAGCTTCAAGAATATGCTTAGCATCATTTAAAGTTGAAACATTCAAAATTGTTTATATAAAGCACATCTTAATAACGGAAATAACGTTTTACTTTCTTCATATTCTATACTATTATTTTCTTCTTTTAAATAATCTAAATAATTAACCACATTTAATTCCTCTACATCTTGTAATAAATAATACATGTCTTGAGGCATAATTAAATTGGCGGTTAAATCAATAACATTATTATTATAATCTAAAGCAAAAGAATGATAATATTTACAATCTAACCATTTTGTACAGATACTTGTAACGGCTTTTAAATTTGAATCTTTTTGAATAAGATAAAAGGTTATTTCATGGCATCCATCTATTATTTGATTTCCTAAAGACTCTAAATATTTTTTGGTTTCTTCATCGACAATATTACTCGCTTTTTTAAAAGAAATAGTTCTAAAATCTTTCGTTATAATTTCATAAGTTGAATCTTCATACACTAGCATTTTTTCAATTATTTCTTTTGATACAAGAACATCGTAAAGAATATCAATATTTGATTTATTTCTTAAAACTGAAAGGATAAAAGAATAAATTAAATGTTTTTTATATTTTAAAACATCGTAATTGATATATTTTAGTCCTTCTAAAAATTCTTTTTGATAAAAATTAAAAAGCCAAACGTGTAATTTTCCCAAAATTTCCAATTCATTTTCAGAATGTGCAACTTTCCTTAAATCAACAGGAATATGTTGTTCTAAATATTTTAGTAAGTTTCTAGCCTTTAAAATTTCATTTTTTTTCCAATTTCTTTCAGATTCATCAAGATACTCAGATAAACTCATGCTCATTACCTCTTTATATAGTTAAACTCATCCACAATAAGAGAGTCTGTTTCATCCTTATACGTTAATTCTAACTTATATTCCCCTATTTTACACTCGTCTTTGTTTTCCTGTTCAAATTTTTCACTATAACATCCTCCCATCATTCTACTGCCTTTAAAATCATCATAATAAAGCGTTATTTTATTTTCGTTTCTTTCTACTTTTTTTAATTCAATAGAGGTAGTTTCCATACGATAGACATAATCATGATTTTCTTCTACAGCTGAACGAATATAATAATCTCCTACCTTTATAATTGTATAATTGCCATAGGGAAGTTCATAAGTTCCTATGGGTAATTCAAAATTATCTATTCCAAAGTATCTTTTGGCGATTTCTTTTACATAATCACTTGAATTAGGTGCATATGTATTTAACATTAAAGAAACCAAAATAAATCTATCTTCTTCATTAAAACTAGTTTTCGATTGTTCATGATACGCCCAAAAATAATATTTTAAGTATTCAGAAAGCCCATTATTTTGTAATAATTTATTAATATCTAATTTTTCTAGAGTTTGTTCTTTATAAGTTTCATTTGGATCATAAATCACATAATTATTATATCCCTCTACTTTATTTCTAATCACACCATTTTGCTCAATTTTTAAATATCTATAATCATCTTTTATTTTGCTATCTTTTAAATTTTCTTCTGTTTTATTATAAGGACACTTTATTTTGACCGTTTTTCCCTCATCCATCACATAATCACACTTACAATACTTTTCACTACAATCACAATTAAAAGCATTAGAACATGGTGAACAATTAGCACAGTTTATATTTTTAATAATAAAATAACTTTCTAAAAAATACATTACTGTTATTAAAAGCAATAAAATTATAATAAAAGTGCCAACTTTAATAGTTTTTATATTTGCCATAACCACAACCTCGGAAAGAACAATAATAAAATGATTTCAATAATTAAAGCAACAATAGCTATAATAACAGCAGTTGATAATTTCATTTTTTTAGATAATATTTTTCTCATCTTTACCTCACATCTATTTTAATCATAACAACAAATGATAGAAAAAGAAATAAAATCTTTTTCTATCAGAGAAAAAGAGTAAAAAATTCTTCGCAATAAAAAAGAGACAAAAAGGATAC
>CAJTYF010000072.1 GCA_910583945.1 uncultured Bacilli bacterium | reverse complement strand
TTTATTTACTTAACTTTATTTCTTTCCTTTTCTGATTTTTGCCGGAACTTAAATTATTTTTATTACGGTTATCTCTACAAAATTCACTTAGAAACAATCATAATTCTATAATTTCTAAGTCATTAGGAACATACACTTTTCCCTTAAAATTTTCTTGAGCTTCTTCTATATACTTTTCTTTTCTTAAAGAACCTAAATTTTCTAGCATATGCCACAAAACTAAATTTTTAACACCCAACTCTTGGGCTTGTCTACTTACCCACCATACAGTTTCATGATTTTTTTCTCTCGGTTTATACTTATCCACTTCATTTTCTAAACAAAAAGCCTCATGTAACAAATAATCACTCCCTCTTATGCTATCATGCAGCTTTTCATCTAACGGTTCATTTATAACTTCATTGAATTTATGAATCTCAACCACTTCGAAACCAATTGCCCAAAAAAATTCCTTAATATGATTTATATCTCTAAATCGATTATTTAAAGTATTTCTTGAAGTAAGAGTAAAAAGATTTTGGTTAAAATTTCGCAAGGCTTCATTTTGAGCATTTATAAATCTTTTCGGCATCAAATCCGAAGTAATCCAAACACCTCCATGTCTCGAAAGAAACTCATAGATATTTAAGGTTCTCACCAAACGAGAAATAGCGTAGTAATACCTCATTACTAACCACTACAGGTTTATCTTTTTTAAAATACTTTTCACATTGCAAAAAATCATTTTCCTTAAAACATTCCCGCTTAGAATTTGGTACTTGAACGGAATATTTTCTACAATTGTTTTAACAATTTCTTTTTTATTTTTTGAAACATTTTCTAAATCCATTTCCACATACAAAATTCCCTCTTTAGAATATATATATCACTTCTATTTCGGGAGCCATATTTTTTTCTAAGACAACTTCTTCATGATGATGACATTTTAACGTATTATGAATTTCTTTTTCATAAGGAATATCAGTAAAAATACGCGGATAAGAAGTAACAATCGCCGTTTGACTCACTTTTTCATATTCAAAATCACATATTTCCATTTAGAACTCCTTTCCTCGCTTCGATATCCCATTTAATAATACCATAAATATTAATCACTAAATATCCAATTGAAACCAGTAACATCATGGAAGAACCATCACTACCTCCAGTTTGAATAAAAGTAATAAGCCAAATACTTAAATCAATACAGTTATTCACAAGCCATATCCACCAACATTCTTTAAAACGTAATATTCCTAAAACAACTGCACATAAATTAATAATATTCGAAGAAGCATCCATAAAAGAAAGTTTTTGTTCTGGAATTAAAGAAAGTAAAGAACTAAGCAAAAAACTTCCCAATACACAAGAAAGTGTAATAAGAATAGAATTTTTTAAAGTAAACTCTCGCACTCTGACATTTTTTTCTTCATCTAAATTTTTACTCCAACTTAAATAGCCTTGAATTTGTAAAATTGGACAAATAATGACCCCAAAAATAAATAACCCATACAGTTGATTTTTAAATGAAACATAACCAATAAATAGATAATTGATGAATCCTAAAATATAACTAATTCTTTTTCCTTCACTCGAAAAATAGGCACATAAAAGTGCCGTAAGAAGGTTTATTCCCCCAATAAAAATATCATGAGAAAGTATCCCTGAAACTAAAGATACCCCTATACAAAGAAGAGTCACAATAACATATTTTTTATTCATGTTTCATTTCCCAACTTTTAAAATAAACACATTCTAAATGTTCATTAAACTTAATTTCATAAATACCATCATAATGCATATCATTTTGTTTTAAAATCCAATGGGCGATGACAGTATAACCCTCAATAGCCAAAGGGTAAATCTCAATATTTTGAATATTTTCCTTTTTTACATGTTGCCATTCTTCTCGTATTTCTTCTAATGTCGTATAAGCTTTCATAAACGGTGTTTCTTGATAAAAGGTTGTCTTTTTAAATAACGAAACCGCACCCTCAAGTTCTTTATTAAACCAATATTCTTTTAATTTACCTAGCCATTCCATTACAAATTCTTTATTCATATTTTTCCTTTTCCATTTCTAATTTTAACATTTCAAAAATAGGCACATTTCCTTTATAACTCTTCGGAGAAATCGGACTGGAGTGATGAATGGGAAGTACTTTGTACCCTTTTACTTCGTAAATATGTCCAACAACTTCAGAAAAATGATCAAACTTAAAATCAAGTAAGTTTCGTGTAGGAAATTCTCCTAAAGTAATAATTAATTTAGGATTTAATAGTTCTAATTGTTTTGAAGCTCCAGCAAATAATGAATTAATTCTTCTTTCATAAAATTTTAGATTTCTATACTCTCTTCAATTTCTAAAACTTTGTAATTAATTTCAAATTGTTCAAAATTCTCTTTCATATACTCTAAATTCGTTGGATATTTTGGATTATCCATATGAATAGGCAACACTAGATTAGCACCAAGTTCTCTTGCAAATAAACCAGCTTCATAAGAAGACATCGTAAGTCCATAAGCCGTAACAGGTAAAGCTACAACATCTGCTTTATAATTATTGTTAAAACAAATTGTATCACTGGTTATATAAAAGCGATGTTCTCCATTATCAATGATATAACCAACATTTTCTAATATTTCTCCCCCATTTTTCAAATTAGGATTATACCCATGAACAGCCTTTACTACTTCTACAGTTATACCATCAAACTTTAAAAGTCCCCCTTCTTTCACAAGGTTAAATTTTATTTCTGGATAAGCCTCTTGTACTTCTCTAGTGGAATAAATTGGAATATCTAAATTTTTTAAAACTGAACAATTGATATGATCACTATGTCTATGAGTAATTAGAATAACATCAGCCTTTTTCCACTCCTCTAAAAATGACTCTTGATATTTCAAACTTCCTGGATCAATTAAAATTCTTTTATTTTGAGTCTCAACCATAAAACAAGATTGAGGGTATTTTATTATTTTCATAATCTCTTCCTTTCAAATTTAATTTTATTATATATTTTATTTATCGAGAAAAAAACTCTTTATTTTCAGTTTGTAATAAATAATTTTTTAAGGCTTCTTTCATTTTTTCATAACCGACTTCATTCATATTGTTA
>CAJTYF010000071.1 GCA_910583945.1 uncultured Bacilli bacterium | reverse complement strand
TATGTCTTACTATATCATATTAATTTATTATTGACAAATCTTAGAATGTCAAAAAAAGAGTAAATCTTAAATGCTCTACTCGATTAATTGTAATTATTACTACTTTTTATCTTTCCAAAATCTATAAATTACTTTAGAAAGTTCTTTTGGATTATCAATATTAACTTCATGTGCTGAATTACTTATTATTTTAAATTCACTATTTATTATACAATTATTTAATGCTTTAGCATTTTCCATATTTACATTATCTTTAGAGCCACATACAATTAAACTTCTACAGTTTATCATTTCTAAATCCTTTGTAATATTTAGATGACTCATTGAACTCACTAAAGTAATAAAATTTCTTTTAGAACATCCCATCTTTTCAAATGTTCTTTTTGACATAATATGAAAGATTATGCTTTGCATTTTAAAAAGTGTCTTTGGTATTTTATATGGTGTTCCGATTATAATGATAGAATTTACTTTTTCTGGATACTCTTTTACATAATCTAATGCTAATAATCCTCCTAATGAAAAACCACATAAATTTATTTTTCCCTCTTGACTATTACAAAAATTAGCAAAAGAATTATATAAATTTCTATAATTCATAAAATTATTATTTATAATATCATATAAATTAGGACATATCGTATCTAATCCTTTATCTTTTAAATAGTTTCCTGTCTTATCCCAACTATGATTATTTTGTCCTAATCCATGTATTAAAATATTTTTCATATTTTTAATTCTTTTTATTAAAAAGTTGTTTTATTGTTAAATATAATGCAATTACTATCATTATTGCTGCACAAATAAGATTAGGAATATTACTCTCTTCATTTGGAAAATTTAACACTTTTGCACAAAATTGATTCGTAAAAACAGTAATAAATGACAAAATGAATAAACTAATAGATATTTTATAATTCAGAGCAATTTTAGTAATAGACCATATTAAAATAATAACCCATAAAAATACAAAAACAAATGATGCAATTTGAAGCCCATCTAATAACCAATTACCATTATTCACATAATTTATAGTAAATAAGAGCAAATATATTAGCATTGTAACAATAAGAGAAACTTTACAAAATCTGTATTTATTGTTTTTTAAATAATAAGGCAGACTTGTTATAGAAAAAGAAATAAGGATACCTAAAAATACTATTAAAAACCAAGATAGTTTATGATCTATTACTAAATTGCAAATCAAACAAGTAATAATTCCTATCAAATAGCCAAAGTTTGTTATATTAAATAACCATTTTTTAATAATTCTATATTTCCTTACTTCTCTTTTTTCTTTAGTCATAGCTTCATCATCACAGGCAGTAAAAAATTCGTGTTCTGATATATCTAATTCTTCACATAAATGAGTTATAACTGTTATATCTGGGTAAGTTACACCTCGTTCCCATTTTGATATTGTTGTTGGAATTACATATAACTTATTTGCTAATTCTTCTTGAGTTAAACCTTTCTCTTTTCTTTTTTCAGTAATATATTTACCAAAACTTTTTTTATCTTGCATAAAATACTTCTCCTTTCAAGAACTATTTTATTATCTATAATTATTTATAGCAATGGCTAGCTAAGCTACCTTTTTCTTTCTCTTTCATTATATCAAAAAAGAGCAAATCATAAATATGATAAGCTCATTAAAATTGACTATCTAAGTTTTGTCAATACTAAATTTATAAAAATATTATACCACGACTAAAATCACGAAAATAGGCATTTTTTTAAAAATTTCATGTATTATAGTGATATATGTGATAAAATGAATTTGTTAATTTATTTTGAATGTTGTATTATTTTTGCACATTGTATATAATATTCTTAATATTTTTGTTGAACATGCAGTTAGGCTTTCATAATAATGTTTGCCTTCTGCTTTTTTTGTTAAATAGTAATTATAAGCTGGATGATTAGAACACTGATAACCTAATTTAACTACCATTTGACTTATATTAAATAATATCCATCTTGCATATTTGTTCCCTCTTTTAGAGATAGTTCCATGAACACTTTTTCCTGATAGTATAATGTTTGGATCTAAACCACAAAAAGCAATTAATTGTTTATGATTATCAAATCTTGTAATATCTCCTAGTTCTCCAAGTAATTCAGTTGCTAATACTTCTCCAATACCATAGAATGAATTAATAATGTCAAAATATGGTAATTGTTTTGCTGTTTCAATCATCTTATCTTTTAATACTTCCTTGTTTAATAATAGGCTTAACACAAGCAAATCTACAGATCATTTCGATCCTTTTTAAGACTTCCTTATCAAACTCTAATTCCTTAACTTCCTCCATAACTCATCACTTCCATTCTAAAATAAAAAAAAACTGGACGGTACTTCTAGTTAATATTTATTACTCTCGAATAAAAAGTTCGAGTATCAATCAAATCTGGTGCCCTAAGGGAAGACGTTCAACAACTTTTATGGTTTTACATTACTTCTAATTTTATGAATTTTCTTGATATACTTTTCTAAATCAATAGAACTTACACGATTAATAAAAGTATCAATCAAATCTCTTGATAAAATACATTCTTCATAAGGGACTCCTGAATAATATTCACTTGGATAATCTATATAATCATCTTCTGTAATATTATATTTTTCTGATAAATAAAGATTTAAATGATTATAAGCAAAATACAAATCTTTACAAAATTGTTCATAACTATTTTCTAATAGATATTCTGTATCAAAACATTCTTCAAAAAATAAATAATCCGTAATTAAATGTAAAAACCAACCTAACTCAAAATCATTTAGATATTCATGATCTTGTAAAAATGAATATAAGTTAACTTTACCACGCACATGACTAACATTATCATCATCACGATTTAAATCTGTATAATGTGATTCATCATTATTATCTACTGCATCTGGATATAGTGTACCAGCGATTATATCTCTATAATTTAAAGTTGTGTGTGTTTCCAAATATTTTTTAGCAATCGCTAAATGAATAGTTGCACATGCCATATTTTACCTCCTATTCAGTAAATTGATATTGTCAATTTGCAAATGTGTTTTTACTAATTTGACATTTTATTTAGTTTCAATTAAATTTTTATTTAATGTTTCAAGTTCTTTTATACTCTTATCATTTTCTAAAATTTTCATTTGTCTAATTGCTGAATTATTTAATTTTACTAGTCTTTCTTTTTGTGGGATTGGATTGTCAACACTTTTTTAGACAATATTTATAAGGACAATTGTAATCTGTA
>CAJTYF010000070.1 GCA_910583945.1 uncultured Bacilli bacterium | reverse complement strand
ATTATAACAAATGGAATATGTTTTTTCTTTTCCCGACATTCCGTTACACTATCATCTATGATTTTTTCTTGACTACTTCATAAAATTATTATAAAATGATTGTAGGTCTTGGAGCAGTACTCAAGAGGCTGAAGAGGCGCCCCTGCTAAGGGTGTAGGTCGGGTAACTGGCGCGAGAGTTCAAATCTCTCCTGCTCCGCCATTTAAGATTATAAAAAGATTTTGAATTTCAAAATCTTTTTTATTTTCTTTTTATTGCATATTTATTTAACTCTTTTTTTCTTAAATTTATAGATAAAATAATAAAAATAAAAGAGGCTATCAGTAATGGAACAATGGTTAAATAATCGCTTAATTTTATTCCATCTTTAAAATATAAGTATATTGTTAATCCTATACCATATACTAAGCCAATTACTCCAATTATCAATACATGATTTAATCGTGATAGTATTTCTTTTCCTTTTGGGGTCTTTTTATATTCATCAATTAAATGTTGTTTTTCCATTTTATTCATTCTTTGAAATTTTGTTTTCATATTTCCTCGCTCTTTCATTTAATATTATAGCATTTACTTTATAAAAAATAAATTCTATAATACTTACTATTAATTAAAATTCAAAACTCCCGATTTTATATGAACGAGGGATAAAGCGTTGAAATTTTAGTCAAGAGCGAATGAAATGAGTTTATCTTGACCCTTGATTAAAATTTCAACAATCATAATATTCTTTCAAATAAAGTTTATCTTTATTTGTTATCTAATTGAATATTATCTATTTTTTCTTTATTATATCTTCATTGGTTTATTTGTCATTTAAAGAAAGTGAGGTTCTTCAAAATGACAAAACACCTATGTAAAGAACAAAGAAATGTTATTGAATACTTATTAAATATCAACAAAAATTTCACTTATATTGCTTTTTCTATTGATGTAGATCGTACTACTATTTCTGATGAGATAAAAAGAAATCGTTTTGTTAAAAGTCCTATTTATGATAAATTTGATAAAAACGGAATTGAAAAAATTGCTTATAAATGTGATCTATTATTAAAACCACCCTATGTTTGTAATACTTGTGTAAATAAACGTTATTGCATTAAAAATAAATTATATTATAATGCTCGACTTGCTCAAGAAATAAGTGATAGAAGAAAATCTGAATCGAAACAGGGAGTGGACATTTCTCCAGAAACAATTGAAGAAATTGAAAATACTATTGTTCCTCTTATTAAAGATAAAAAACAAAGTATCAATCAAATCTATAATAATCATTCAGACATATTATACTTTTCTAAAACTACTTTTTATAGATATGTTGACTCTGGTGTTCTTTCCCTTTTGCAATTTAGATTTACCAAAAAAAGTGAAATATAAAAAAGAAAAACAACTAACGATACTGATTATAAGAGAAAATTAGCTATTCTAAAAGGTAGAACTTATGAAGAATTTTTGTCTTTTATTTCTATTCATACCAAAATGAATATATGTGAAATGGACACTGTTGATGGAAAACAAGGTGGAAAGGTATTTTTAACTATTCTTATTAGAGAGACTAAATTTATGTTCATCAGATTACTTGATAAAAAAAATATTGCTTGCGTTAACAAAGAAATTGATAAGTTAAAGAAAATATTAGGTATTAAATTGTTTTCAAAAGTTTTTCGCATTGTTCTTACTGATAATGGTAATGAATTTCTTGATCCTTTAAAAATTGAAATAGATTACAATAGTGGAAATAAAACTTGTAATGTATTTTATTGTAATCCTTATAGTTCATTTCAAAAAGCAAATATTGAAAGAAATCACGAATATATCAGAAGAGTTATACCTAAAGGTATATCTTTGGACACATTAACCACAGAACAAGTACAAACATTAGAAACAAATATAAACAATATACCTAGAGACATCTTAGATGGTAAAACCCCTTTTGAATTGACAAAAAAACTATTTCCATTATTAATCGAAAAGCTTAATTACAAGCATTTAAAACCAGATGATGTCTCTTTAAATATTGTAGACATTTTGGGTGGTGATGTTCTTGAATAGTATAGTGATTGGTGTTCATCCCCTTGTTGGTGAAATTACAAATATAGATATCATAAATGATATTGACTTAATCATAAGTGACTATAATTTATTAGTTAGATTTATAAATGAAATTATTGAGTTAGATAGGAATGATAATGAATTAGTTAATTTTATATTAGATAATGATATAGGAAATCGACTTGCTAATATTTCTTATATCCTTAAATCTTTACTTTAATTCAACGAAAAAACAGAAGCCACTAACTTCCGTTCTTTCGTTGACAAATAAGCCAATTTAAACATTAAAAATATAATCATGTGTGGGATTTTACCATGAAAAAGGTAATTTTCGTACACTTTTTTGCGTGAGTTTCTTTTCCAACACATTTAAAATGTTAATATATTTCTATTGATAATTCAATACTTTTTGTCGTTAGATAGGTTAAAATCCCTTATAATAAGGGACTTTAATTTTATAATTTTACTTTTTCTTTATTTGCGGGACTTTTCATTTTAATTTAATCATAAAATTAGTTTTTTTGCACCAAAATTGCACCAGTTTTCATTTAAAGAAAGTTTTTTCTTGCTTAATTATTTTATCGTATTGTATAATTTTTACAGGAACATTTAATAAGTTGGGTGGAGCCAATCTTCTTAACAGAAGGGAGGCGAGAATATGAACAAGAAGGATTTTTTAATTCTATCTTTAGTAATAATTATCTTCCTTTTACTATTCTTACTATTTATAGTTTTAATATAAAAGAAATCCACCTAACTCTTACACAGATTTAAGTGGAACCAAAATTTATCCGGCAACACTCAACATGTGAATTATTGAATGTTCCTTTTTTATTTTATGCAAGTTTCCTTGACATATTCATAATAACATACATATTTATTTTTGTCAAAAATTGATTTTTCAAAAAAATGCAGATTTTGCATAGTAGATAATCTTAATTACAATTAATCCATTGGCATCAGCAATATAAAAAATCCCATAAATAGGGATAAATAACAAATGGTGTCCCCTTAGGGATTCGAACCCTAGACCCACTGATTAAGAGTCAGTTGCTCTACCAACTGAGCTAAGGAGACATAATAAATATTTAATACTTTTTTATTATATCATACAAAAAGTTAAAAGTGGTAAAAAAATTTGTATTTTTTTTTAGAAACATGTTATCGTGAAGTGAAAAAATAAATTCCAGTTTAAAGATAAGAAAAAGGAATTTAGTCT
>CAJTYF010000069.1 GCA_910583945.1 uncultured Bacilli bacterium | reverse complement strand
TTATTTGATTCTTATGATTTTAAAATTTAGAAAAATTTTAAAATCTTTTTTTATTTATTAGATAAATTTTTTGAACAAAATTTGGTTATAGAAAAGTCTTAAGAAAGGTCAAAATGAAAATAAGAAGAGTAACGCCTAGAGAATGTTTGTGATTAATGGGATTTGATGATGTTGATTTTAATAAAGCAAATAAAGTTTGCACGAAAACACATCTTTATCTAGAAATTCTATAATAGTGAATGTTATATATAAAAAATTTATTATTAAATTAATTTAAAATAGATTTATTTGTGGTTCTACCTACAAGCCAATTCAAAGAAATATTATAATTTTTACATATTGCGTATGCTGTTAAAGTTGTAATTAAATTTAACCCTGTTTCATAATGACTATATGTGGTTTGTGAAATTTTACATTCATTGGCAAGTTGTTGTTGAGTAATATTAAGGCTTAATCTCAATTCTTTTAACTTTTTACTAATTAATATTTTTGTCCGTTTTTATTGGGGTATTATATTTAAAATTTTTTCTAGTCATTCCAAGTACAAAGTCTAATGAAAAATTATACATACTACAAAATTTAACTAATTTATTAAAAGGGATTGGATCACTTGCTGTTTCCCAACCAGAAATAGTTTTGTAACTAACACCAAAAACATAGCCTAATTCTTCTTGTGTCATTTCCAATTCTTATCTACAATATTTTAAATTATTATTTAACACTTATATCACCTAAGATTAATTTTTACATTTAATTAAAAAATAACCTTAAAACTCTGGAAAATAGATTGAAAATAAAATAGGAAGGAATAATAATTTATGGAAATTATAGAAAAAAATATATTACATCAAATTAATCTAAATAAAAATGATAAAATTGAAGTAAGATATGGTGGCAAAAGTTTAATCATAAGAGCTACAAGTAATGATATATTTCTTGAGGGTCTATAGATAAATTAACAAATTTAGTTCTTGATAATAAACAAATGAACCTAAAAAATGATTTTGACTTTAAAAATATAGAGGATATTTAAAAGAGATAACGAATTATTGGAAATCTAATATTTTTTAAACAATTTTATTCTTAAATTTAAAAAAGATACAAAAAATAAATTCCCAAAAATAAATTTATTTAGTATAATAAATGCTAATTTGAATTGGATTGGAATAAAAGGTGAAAATATTATGAATTTAGACTCTTTTTTATATGAAAAGTTAGGTAATAAAATTGAACAAATAAAATCAATAGTAACAACGCTAGAAAAAAATCGTTACGAAATAAATGTGTATACTCAAGAAGAAATAGATTTAGAATTGAAAGCTAAGCAACGTCTTCAAAAAATTTTTAATAATACTTTTACTAAAGAAGAATTAAACAAATTAATCATTTTATTATTTGATGAAAATAAAAGTAATCTACTTACTAAAACTGAAAAAGAAAATTTAGGTTTATTATTACTAGATATAGATGTAAAGTTTCTTTTTAATGGTAAACTTACAGATAGCGAATTAGCTATATTAAAAAGTAAATTGAATGATAAAAAAATAAAAACACTTGAAGAATACTTAGAAAAACATCAAAATAATTTAAATGGCTATATTGATTTAGTGGGAGATACTTTAATTCCAGATGAAAAATTATTCTTTTTTATGCTTAAACATTTTGGAAATTTAATTGATGATGATTATACAATTTCTAAAAATCAAGTAAGATTTCGTCAAGCAATACATCCTATATTAAAAAAAATAGGGGCGAATTTTTTAAAACATCCCCATATTATAGAAAACAGAGAATTTTTAAATGATCCAGTGAGTAAAAAACATTTACAATTTGTTCAAGATAACATTAATTTACCTAATGAACCTGTTATTTGGGCTTTAAATCATGGTTTTAAAGATGATGGTTTAGCAACCATTTTAGCTTGTCCTAGACATGCTTATATAGTTTTTGGAAATATAGCCCAACTTTATAATACTTTTGATGGTATTACCTCTATTTTAAATGGTGTAGTACCTGTTAATAGAAAAGTTTCTTTAAGTAGAAAAACATTAAATAAACGAGTAGGGAATGTATTTAAATACAGTTCAGATATCGTAATTGCTCCAGAAGGAATTTGGTGTAAATCTATGAATAGACCTGTGTTAGATCCATGGAGTGGTGTCTGGAATTTAGCTTGTGAATATGGAAAACTTGTAGTACCTATGATTCATTATGTTGAAGATCCAAATACTCCTAATTCTGTTATTCATACTGTTATTGATGAACCAATAAAAATAGATGATTTATCTTTAGAATCAGCCACTAATTTACTAAAAGATATATGGAGTGAATGGTTAATAAAAATTATGCAAGTTTATGTTCATCGTAAAAGGGAACAAGAATTAGAAGGATTTAATTCAATTTATGAAAAATGGGAAGATTATTTAAGAAAAAGTGTTGCTTTAGTGGAAAGATATGATTCTATGGCTGAACATTATGCTGATTTAAGATTAGGAACTCAAATAGAAGATGTGTTTAATTCAATTGCTAATATTCAAACTGATAATGCTTTAACTAGATCATTAAAAAAAGAAGCAAGAAATATTTTAGCTCAACAACAATTAAACGATTTTCAACGAAGAATATAAATAGTTATATAGACTTTAAATTCCTGTTTTGATAAAATTATAATAAGGTGATGGTAATGAGTGGTTTTTTATTGCCAGTGTGTTCTATTTTTTTCTCTGGATTATTATGTATTATTTATTCTTTTAAGAAAAAAATAAGTATTTTAGAAAATAAAATGTATTCAATGATGATTTATAGTAGTTTTATAGATAGTATTTTAGTCAGTATTTTACAATATTTTCCGTTGAATGGCGTAACTGATTTTGAAAAAAGTATTGCTATTATACTAAATAAATTTGATTTTATTTTTCTTATTTTTTATGCGACGAGTTTATTTCTTTATATCATGCTAGTCACTTTATCAAATATAAGACTAAAATTTAAATATTTAATAACACCCTGTTTATTTTTTAATGTTTTAGCCATTATTTTAATATTTTTATTAAAATTAGAGATAATATCAGTTGATAACAATTTTGCGGCTAATGGAAGTTCTATGCTTGTAATGTACGTATTATGTGCATTTTATATTTTGTCGTCAATTTTGATAGTATTATTTCATTATAAGAAAATTGATAAAAGACATATACCAATTTTAATTATTTTATTTATTATTCCGTTTTTATTTCTATTATATAATTTTAATCCTTACTTAATCGTCATTTCAATAGTTTTGACTTTTGTAGATTATATTATGTATTTTACAATCGAAAATCCAGATGTGAAAATGTTAAATGAAATAACTTTAGCTAAAAATGAATTAGAACAAGCCAATCAAATAAAAAGTGATTTTATATCTAGTATGA
>CAJTYF010000068.1 GCA_910583945.1 uncultured Bacilli bacterium | reverse complement strand
GTTTCACTAATTTTTATAGATTTTCTTCTTCATTTTTATTTACTCTTTTTTTCTGCAAGTCTAACTCTGCTCTTTTATTTTTTCGAATGGTTATTTGATCTTCTTCAACAATATTTCCTATTAATAAACTTGAATTTGGATCATGTTTTTTCTGATTTTTCAAAACTTCTTTCTCTTGATAATTCGCGTAACAATATTTGCATAAATGACTACAGGTATTATAGGTTCCAATGTCTACCATTTCCACACAACCGCATTTACGGGCAGACCATAGTTTATATTTCTTGCCTGTTCTTAGTAAGGCCATATTTTTACTAACACAGGGTTTATTTTCTATGTGATATTTTGTTAAATCTATTTTTTCAAAACATGTTTGGATGGCTACATGGCAATTTTTTCCGATTTCTCCTAAAGTTTTTCCTAACTTTTCATAATCTTCTTTTTTTAATTCTTTTAATTTTAAATCCTTTGCATTATTTAAAACATTTTTATACACATCAATAAATGAAATAATGATTCCTGCAATGTCACCTTTTAATAATGAACAGAGTTTTAGAAAAGCTTTTTTATGATAGTCTATGGTGTAAATTTGATTAATTAAAATAGGATCGTAACGAATGTAGACATTTTCTTTTCCTACCTTCTTTGAAATTTCTTTGATGGCTTTTATTATTTTTTCTTTTTCAATCACATTAGGTTCAATATCTTTTTTATAAGGAGTGAGCGTTATTTGAAAAATAATAGGTTGTTTTATTTCATCCAAAAAAGGCATGATAGGTAAAGGATTTTTAGTACAGAAAACAATCATTTCTACTTCATTAAAATAAATGCGACTTATTTTTTTTGGTACAAAAGGATTTCGAACGTCAACAAAGCCTTCCTTGTAACGATTGATAAACCATGGCGTATAAAAAGCGACGATATCGGTTCTTCCACTTACATTTAAAATCATATTTCTCCTTTAAAAAAAGCCTTTTAAGGCTTAACTTGTTATTGGCTACCCCAGCAGGATTCGAACCTGCGGAATGTCGGAGTCAGAATCCGATGCCTTACCACTTGGCTATGGGGTAATAAAAAATTATTTTAAATCATTTATTTTTTGCTTTATCATTAATTTTAATTCCATTTTTCCATTTATTTTATTTAATACAAGAAGACTATCTTGCAATTTACGTTTTAAAGATAACGTATCATTTATTTCGTCTGCTTTTTTAAAATAGTCTAAGTTAGGTATAGGATGATTTTTTAAAAATTTAATTATGTATTCTTCAAGCTCTTTTAGAACATACTCTTTTAATGGATACTCATCCATTTCTGTGATGCCAAAATAACCTCCCACTAATAAACTAAATTGTTCTTCATTGCTCATACTACTTTCCTCTTTTATTATTATACACTATTTTTTTACTTCTTTTATTATTTTTCTGAATTTTTTTTGAATTTATTAAATTTTTTTTAAATTTAGTTCTTTATAGTTTTCAACTAGTAATACTAAAATGATATTCCTTTATTTCTTTTATTCGGTCCTATTTTCTATTCTTTCATTACTAAGACTAATATTAGCCTATCCATTTTTTATAATTCTACTTTATATTGCTGAATCAATTGTTCCATTTGTTTTTTATCTAATATCATAATAAAATGCTCTGTATCGTATTCTTCTATTTTTTGAATGGATTTTAAAAAATCTTGATAAGAAATGGTTCCTTTAAAAGTTTCTTCATAAACAATTCCTAGATACCAATCTTTTGTTGTTGGGTCTTCTGAATTCATAAGACTTTTTGGCTCATAAGGTAAAACGGTAGGTATGTTTTCAGTTAGGACATAGAGTCTGAAGCAAGATTGGTCTTTTCTTTGATAAAGGGTTGCTTTGGCGTAATAAACGTCTTTTTCTTGAAGTGTCGAGGTCAACTCTCCTAATTTTTTTAAGTTTGCTCCAATTTTTATGAGTTCTTTTTTACCAAGAGTAATAGGGTTTAATGCTCCAAAAAGATACATGGTTTTATATTTTCCCTTTTCTATATCTTCTTCAATTTGCTTTAAAGCTTTTACACTTGTTTTCCTATCCAGTTCAATCCATTTTGGTATTTCTTCTAAAGTTACTTCTTCTTCTTCTCTGATAAATTTTTTGGTTTTAAATTTTTGGCAACACTGTTTAACGAATTTATAAAAGAAAAGAATATCGTTTTCGCTGGTCGGTAAAGGCATTTTTAAATCGATGTCTTCTTTATTTATTTTGATATCGTATCCTCGGCAAATTTCTTTTGCATTAAAGATAACAGTGTATTCTCCTATTTTTCCTTCTTCTAAGCGATAAGCTTCATCCATGATTCCAAAGCGCATTCCTTCTATAAAAAGGTCTTGTAAAGTTATTTTTTTATGAAAAATATTTTTATTTTTAATTCTGACGTTAACCGACATCGTTTACCTCCCTTAATTCTGCTCTATTTTTAAACCTACTCCTACTTCCTTTATGTTTAATTTTTTTCCCATTTCAATTTTAGCTTGAAGTGAAACACAATGACAAGGATATAATTGTTCTATTTTATTTTCTTTTAAGTAATGGATAGTCTTTTCTAAACGTTCATTTTTTTCAAATAAATGAAATCCTCCTATAACACCTTGTATTCTATTTTCTTGGCATACTTTTTTAGCGTATTCGATGATGTTACAAATGCCACTATGTGAACATCCTGTTATAATAAATAAACCTTGTTTTCCTTTATAGACCAAAGCGGAATCATCTACTAATGTATCGTCAATTTTTTGATTTTTTTGCACCGTTTTTCCAATTGTGTATCTTGTTTCAAAGTCATTAGAGGAAGGAATTTCCCCTAAAAATGTTAGATGTTCGCTTATTTTTAATGGCTCTTTGGATAATTTTAATTGGCATTTTTTAGAAAGTTCTTCTTTGTTTATAGGACTTCCTATATATAAACCTGTAGCATCTTCTTTATAATCAAAACAATTGGGATGAGCTATTAATTCAAGTTTTTTTGATTCTTTAAAAAAATCTTTTAGTCCTCCTGTGTGATCATCGTGACCGTGAGAAATGATTACTTTACTAATTTTGTCCAAATCTTTTCTCATCTTCTTTGCGTTTTTTAAAAAGATTTCTGAATAGCCCGTATCAAATAAAATTTTTTCATCATCGTCTTCAAGATAGTAACTTACTCCTGGTTCTCCTAAATAATAGGAATCAATTTGTGTATTGTTGTCTACTAATACTGTTAATTTCATTTTTTACCTCTTTCTTTATTATTTGTATTTCTTCTAAATCGTTTGGTACTAGAATATTACCATTAAATACTGTAGCGGCTTCTTCTTGATAGAATGATTTTCTATTTATACCATGAGACTCTTCTATACGATAAAGGATTAAATTTTTCACTTTTAATTCATTCATGTTTTTGGCAGCACTTAAAGCTGTCGAATAATTTTTTTATAGTCATGAAATATTCTTTCTTCTTTATCTAAACAAAATGCTTCATGCGTTACGTAATCTGCCCCTTGGATTCTATCATTAAGAAAAGGATTTAATGGTTCATCTCCTAAAAAATTTCTATACTTCCACCTGTATCAATTAAAAATACGCCTTCATCATTTTGAATGACAAAACAAGTATTATATAAATCTGGTGTGGCACCATGTTCTGTTTCAAGCATCGTTATTTTAGTCATCTTTTTTTCCTCAATTTCTTTTTACTTTATTATACTCTAGATTTGTTTTTTTTAAAGTTAAATTTAAGTATTTTTTATCAATGTTGTGTTAAACATAATGACTGATAAATAAAAGTAGTGTATAATTGAAATAG
>CAJTYF010000067.1 GCA_910583945.1 uncultured Bacilli bacterium | reverse complement strand
AATGTAGGGAAGTTTGCAAATCAATGTAGGGAAGTTTGCAAATCAATGTAGGGAACTAAATATAAAAAATCCAGTATTTATAGGGGTTTGCGGACACCGAAAACAAGTATTTAAAAACAAGTATTTAAAATATATTTAAAACAAGCTAACTAACATACGCGCGCGCGCGCGTGTGTGTGCCTAATTTCTTTTCCATATTTTTACTATTCATTCTGTTTACGGTATGTCAAGGGGCTTTCACGGCATATGCTCCCTCCCTTTGGTCAGTCCGCTATTCCATGTTCCCCTTGACATACCTAGTGGAGTGTGTATATTCGGCTATGCCGATAACGGGAAACTGAAAGAAAAAATCTTTCAGTTCCCCGTTACCAGCAACCCGATTATACACACTCCACATATTTCAACATTTTTGTTAGCTATTATTTCTATGGGGGTTCTACCCCCATACCCCCGACCTCCTCCAAGAAACTGAATTTATTAATACGTCTTTAAAAAATAATATATATTTTAACATTTATACGATTATGTTATAATATATCTTGCTACCACCCCTAGACAGGTGCAGAAAGGGGGCGTGCCGACATGGATATATTTTCATCGTTTTTATTTTCTGTTATGGCGGGTATAGTTTGCCACTATATTTGCAAATGGTTGGACAAGAAAAAATAATTAGTCGGTAGTCAACCTAGGGCATAAGCCACCCTACCAAAACGGAATAGAAAACCCCAGTAGTTGCAGCTACTGGGGTTTTTGTGTGCCTACACGGACACTTTCATCGTTTTTTGCCTACTGGCATTATAACATATGCTATCAGCGTTTTCAAGTATTCCCTTTTCTCTCTTTTTCATGCTCTATAAAATAATTATGGATTTTTTTTATCGCTTTTTTGAAGAATATTATATTTTACAAGTAAATCTTCAATCGCTTCATCTAAAAGTTTGGTAGTTGGTATTCTTGTTTTGTCTGATAATCCTTTTAATTTTTCATATAAATCATAATCTGTAGCGGTTGACCATTGTTTTCGTCTTTTTTTATTTTCCATTCCATCACTCCTTTTCATTATATTTCACAATTATTATATAAGATTAATGAAATATAAATCAATATAGTGATATGTATATAAACATATTGACAGATAGTGATATATCATGATATTCTATACAAGAAAGGAGATGATAGAATGTATGATAAAAGCTGTTTAAATCGAATAAATTGGGAAAATATCTTAAGTTTTATTATGTATGGAGTCGAAGATGAAGAAGAAAAAATTTTTATTATGAAAAGTGATTTATTAGAACAAATTAATAATTATCAACAAAAATGTAATGAGGATATTAAAAAATTCGCAAATACTATTCAAAAAAGAAAGTTAGAAGAAAATGAATTATCAGAATTATTAATTGATGAATTATCAGAAGACTTAGTTATAGATCATGGAAAACTAGAAGACACCTTTTTAAAATTTGGATTAAAGATTGGGTTTTTATTAGCAAGTCAATTATCGTATTTATAATTTTTAGTTTTCGGGTATCGGCATAGCTGAATATACACATTCTACTAGGTATGTCAAGGGGAATATGGAATAGCGGACTGACCAGAGGGAAGGAACATATGTCGTGAAATTCCTTTGACATACCATAAATAGAAAAGTATTAAGTAAAAGAGAAATTCATTTTTCATCTACTCATATCATAATCAAATTGCTTATTTTTTTGAGTTTTTTGTTGAATTTGATTGTTTAAATCTGGGAGTTCCTCTAATATTTCATTAATTTCCTTTATCTTTCTCTTTAAACTCTCATTTTCTTTTATCAATTGAATATGCTCCATTTGTTGTTTCATAGGCATTTTTTTTGTCTCATTCAAGAGTTTTTCTGCTCTCTTTTCCGCTCGTTCTGCTTGTTTTAACTTTTCTTGGCTTTCATTCATCATTTTACTAATCTCATTTACTTTTTGTGCAGTCGCTTTAAGATTTATAATATCTTCATAGCTAATTCCTTTAATGCCTCCAGTAATAGTTTTTTTAAAATTAATTTTGTTGACCTCTTCCAAAGATAATAACTTGCCCTTTAAAGCGTTTATTTTGCCCTTTAAAGCGTTTTTTTCTACTAGCATGGTACTTTTATCCACCGAAAGCATTTTAACGTCATTTTGGAGCGTTTTAAGCGTTTTCTCTAATTCTTGAAATGTATTCTGATATTCTTGTTCTATTTTTTGAAATTCTTTTGCCTTTTTATTACTTTGAGAAAGTAATTCTTGCATTCGTTCTAATTCGTTTCTATTTTGTTCTTCTAATGTTTTGGCTTTTAATCCTTGTATAGTAAAATTTCCGTTTTCTGTTGCCCCATTTAAAATATTACATTCAAAGGTATACTCATGAAGCTTTAATAATCTTTCCTCTATAAATTTTTGTAAATCTGTATGAAATGTTTGTAAATCCTTTTTTGTAATTAATTCCTTTGCTGAAACTTTCTCTTTTTTCTTCTTTTCGTCAAACACTACAGGAATAAAAGCATAGTGTAGATGAGGACTAATTTCATCAAGATGAACATACGAAGATATGACATTTTTTTCTTGAGGATCGTATCGGTTCTTTAAAAACTCATAGCAAAGTTTAAAAAAATCTTTTTGGTACTCTTCTGGGAGTTCTTTTGGTGCAGTGATTATCCAACTACACATAATATTTACATCTTTTCTTTTTAGACACTGCACTTGTTCTATTCTTTCATGGATATATTTTAACTGATGTCGATGTGGAGCAAGATTATAATTCAATTTTGATTTACTGGTATCAATATCCTGATTACTAAATTTTATGTAATCGCCCTTTTCATCTTTTGCTCGTTCAAAATGTTTAAATAAGTGACCGACTGCTCCTCTAGTATATTTTGCAACATGAGCCATTAAGCTAGACCCCTTTCATACCAAATTCCTAATGATAAATTTTAGCTACAGTGTAGCCTAAAATTTATCAAAAGTCAATTGGTATAGCAAGTTATACCAAAACTGCTACACAGTTGTTGGAAACTTGCCAGCCGTTCCCGCTGGACACCCTTTGTTTGCTTTATTATTATGTAGTTGGATCGGATTTTTTCTTTCTTGTTCCAGTTGCTAAAAGAAAAATTTTTTACTCTGTACCTATTAAACTTTTTAAATAGGCAAAACGATGTGAAATTTTGGTTTTTTCAGCTCGCATTTTCATTTCATCATATTTGTGCATTAAGTAATCATAACATTTTAAATCCTCAGAAATGATAGAGTAGGGTAAATATTCAAGCATAAGATTATACAAGACAATAATTTCATTTTCTGAAAATTCATTATTGCAAGCCTCACACAAGAATTTTATACGTTTGTTATACAGTCCCTCTGGTTCTTCAAGTTCCTTTTCAATTTCTTTATTTTGCTCAATAAATCTATCCAGTGAAAGTTGATCTTTATAGTCTTTATTTTTTTGAATAATGAATTTAAGAAATAAGATTTTACCACCCTTGCCTTTTTTTCCATATGGTTCGTATGTAAATTTTATGTCAGTATTTTCTGCTAAAGCCTGTTGACAAGCGTCAAGCACTCTATTTTTAAAATTGTCAAAACGAGGATATTCTTTTTTATCTATTCCTAAAAGATTTCTCAATTCTTCAATTGATAATATACGTATACCTATTTTTTCATATTGCTTTAGTATCTCATACATTCGCAATTGATTAGAACTTTTTAAACGTAATGCGTTCCATAACTGGTAAGAAAAAAATTTATCTTTAAATTCAAACATGAGGGGTAAGGCTTCATCATGTGCGTCAATTTCAATATACCATTCAGCATTATCATTAATATCTATCTTACAGCACTTGAAAAGTTGAAAACCAGTATATCCGCCACGTTCAGTAGGTATATTCACAACCTTACTTAAAAGGCTATTTGTGACGGTTTTCATATAGTCAATATTTATTCTGCCTAATTCCATAATTGCCTTAAAATCGTCAATCGGAAAGCGTACAATCCTTGTTGATATATCTAATGGATTAATTTTACTTAAATAAATGCTGAAAAATCTAAGTTCTTGTAGTGTCATGCTATTTGAGCGTATCTCATTAAGTACATTTCTTTTTTTTACAAGATAATTTTCTTTAATAGTTGCCATAATTTCCACCTCCATAAAGCTATAATAACAAATTTCACTACAAAAATCAATTAATGTAGGGAAGTTTGCAAATCAATGTAGGGAAGTTTGCAAATCAATGTAGGGAA
>CAJTYF010000066.1 GCA_910583945.1 uncultured Bacilli bacterium | reverse complement strand
AAATGAAATTAGAAAATTTAAAAAAAAATAAAAAAAGAAACAAAATCATCATAAGCTCCATATTAGGAATACTACTAATCATAGGAAGTATTCTTTTATATAAAACCTATGCGTTTTATGAAGAAAAGAAAAGTTTTAATGTATTAAAAATTTTGGTTATGATATTAAAATGTTAAGTGTTGTCGTGGATGGAGAGAAAAAAGAAGCGATTCCAGAGCGAGGATTATATAAGACCCAAATTGACTGTACCAATAGTACAACGGGTAAGTGGGATTATAATGCTTGGAATTTAATACTCGAAAATGTAAGTGAGCAAGCCAAATGTAATATTACTTTTACAACAAACGGAATCACCGAAGCTGAACAAAAAGCTCTAATAGAAGAAGGAAAAACGAAAAGAAGAAATACGTATCGGGGAAAAGATATAACTGAGTATTATACAGATGGAAGTTTATATGAAATGATAAGTAGTGGAAGATTTGACTATATTTATGTCGGCGATTATATTAAAACTACTCATACGGATGGAAAGGAATATATTTGGTTAATTGCTGACCTTGATAATTATTTATATAGTGGCTCGCCAAACTTAACGAAACATCATGCCACGATTATACCCGCTACTAACCTTGGAAGTGATTCAATGAATGATACCGCTACAACAGAAGGAAGTTATATAGAAAGCAAAATGGCTACGGTTACTTTGCCCAATTTAGTAGCAAACGATGGAATAATTGGTAAAGCTTTTGGAACTCACATTTTAGAGTATTCTCATATGTTTTCAAATAAAGTTAACCCTGATGCAATTAATAGAGGTGGTGGAAATTGGAGTGAAGGTTCATGGACAGGTGCTAGCAGTGGATATAACTGGTATACAAGAAAAATAGATTTAATGAGTGAAATAAATGTATTCGGAACAATTGTATGGTCATCATCTGGTTATGATGTAGGCATAGACAATAGGCAATACGCAATATTTCAATTAAAACCAGAATATATTAGTAATTATGGCACATCAGTATTCAACTATTGGCTTAAAAGTGTGGCATCCACAAAAAATTTTGCAGATGTAGCTGGCAATAAGTTATCCAATGGCTCAAACCCTGCAACAACTAAATTAGGCATTCGTCCTAAATTCTTAATTGGTTAATTTTTTTAAATTAACTTGTACAGAATAAAAGACATTTAATGTGTCTTTTTATCATTTTCAAACTTTTCTATAGAATTAAAAATAAGAAAGTTTAAATTTCTTTCTTATCTTTAACATCAATATTATATTTACCATTTAAATAATCTATAGTTAAAGTATCATTAAAGTTCACTTTATCTTCTAAAATTAAATTTGAAAGAATGGTTTCAATATGTTTAGTAACATAACGTTTTACTGGTCTTGCACCATAGCTCGCATCATAAGACTCTTCTACAATTTGTTCTCTTGCTTTCATACTCAATTCTAATTTAATATTGCTTGGTTCCAAACGCTTTTCAATTTCTCTTAGTATTTTATCCAATATTTGATTCATTACTTCTTTTGACAAAGCTTTAAAAATAATAATTTCATCAATACGATTAATAAATTCTGGTCTAAAATGACTTTTTAATTCATTTAGAACCAATTCATGACTATTTTCTTGATTTTCTAAAATAGATTCACTTCCTAAATTACTAGTCATAATAATAATGGTGTTTTTAAAATCAACGACTCTTCCTGTACTATCTGTAATCCGTCCATCATCTAAAATTTGCAACAAAATATTAAAAACATCTTTATGAGCTTTTTCAATTTCATCAAATAAAACAATCGAAAACGGATTTCTTCTTACTGCTTCTGTTAATTGCCCCCCTTCATCATAACCCACATATCCTGGAGGAGCTCCAACTAAACGACTCACATTAAAAGCTTCCATATATTCAGAGCAATCAATACGTACCATATGTCTTTCATCATCAAAAAGTTCACTTGCTAAGGCTTTTGCAACTTCTGTTTTTCCAACACCAGTAGGACCTAAGAATATAAACGAACCGATAGGGCGATTCGGATCTTTAATACCACTTCGTGCTCGAATAATCGCTTCACTTACAAGTTTTAAAGCCTCATCTTGACCTTTAACACGAACTTTCATATTTTCTTCTAAATGCAGAAGTTTTTCTTTTTCCCCAGAGACTAACTTGGAAACCGGAATATTTGTCCATTTTGAAACAACTTGAGCGATATCTTCATCACTAACTGTATCGGACAATAATAATCCTTCTGTTTTCTTTTTTAAGCTTTCTAATTCCTTTTCTAGTTCTGGAATCACACCATGACGTAACTTTGCACTGGTCTCTAAATCATAATTATTTTCAGCCATTGCTAAGTTATGACGAGCACTTTCTAACTCTTCCTTCTTTTGGCTCACCGTTTCATTAATGCTCTTTTCTTCTTCCCATTTAGAACGCATTGTCTTTTCTTGTTCTTTTAAACCTTCTAATTCTTTTCTGATTTCTTCCAAACGATTTTTGCTTAACTCGTCTTTTTCTTTCTTTAAAGCCTCCGCTTCAATTTCAAGACGCATAATTGAACGCGTTAACGTATCAAGTTCAACCGGAACACTATCCATCTGCATTTTTATGGTTGCACAGGCCTCATCCACTAAATCAATGGCTTTATCGGGTAAAAAACGATCGGTAATATAACGATCACTAAGTGTCGCCGCCGCAACTAAAGCATTATCTTTAATATTCACTTTATGATACACTTCAAATCTTTCTTTTAATCCTCTTAAAATCGTTAATGTATCTAATACATTTGGTTCTTTAACCATTACTTTCTGAAGTCTTCGTTCTAAAGCTCCATCTTTTTCTATATACTTTCGATACTCATTTAAAGTAGTGGCACCAATCAATTTAATTTCTCCTCTAGCAAGCATCGGTTTTAACATATTTCCAGCATCCATCGCTCCATTATCCCCACTACCAACAATCATATGAATTTCATCAATAAACATAATAATGTCACCATTACTGGCAGTGACTTCTTTTAATACTGCTTTCAAACGTTCCTCAAATTCACCACGATATTTAGCTCCAGCGACTAAGGCTCCCATATCCAGTTCCCAGATGGTTTTATTTTTTAAACTATTTGGAACATCACCAGCAACAATTCGTTCCGCAAGTCCTTCTACAATAGCGGTTTTACCAACACCAGGTTCACCAATCAAAACAGGATTATTTTTAGTCTTTCTCGATAAAATTCGTATCACATCACGTATTTCATCATCACGCCCAATCACAGGATCAATTTTATTATCACGTACATTCTTAACGATATCACGCCCGTATTTTTCTAATACATTTTCATTATTTTGTGCATTTTCGTACATACTTATCCCTCTTTTCTTCCTTGTATTATAAAACGGAAATTAGCACTTGTCAATATTAAGTGCTAATCACATTTTTAAACCAGCATTTTGCCCTTCACTATTTGAATATACTTGATTGTAGTGCGACTCAGTAATTTTTTGAAGGATTAAAAGTTCTTCATAAGTTATCGTTAATAATGATTTTCCTTTTTTTGCTAAATATTCTTCTAAAACAACACCAAAAGTTTGTAACATTTCTTTTAATTGATCAAATAAAGGAAAAATCGCCAAAAATTTATCTATATCTCCTATTGAGATTGACTTTTCTTCTTTCCCATGAATTCTTAAATAGTCTGTAAAATCAATTTGTCTTTCTTTTAATATACTTTTAAGTTTTCCGATTTTTTCTAATCTTTTTTGAGAAAGATTATACTCTATTTTTTTAATTTTTTGTTTTTGATCAAAAAAATCACTTGAAGAAAACAAAGTTTTATTTTTCTCATCTAAATATTGCTCAAAACCTAACAAAGACTCACTATATAAAGTTTCAATTTCTTGCTTCTTTTCCTGATAAAATCCTTGAAACATATTAAAATCTTTAACATTAGATTTTATCTGTCTCAAACAACTTTTTATGCGCATTTCTTCAGTGTAAATGGCAGTAGGAGACATTCTCTTTATTTGGTCTAAATTTGCTTTGGCTTTAGTAACACTCTCATCACCGAGTTGTTGAAATTCAGGTTCTAATTTATTTAATGTTTCTATATAACTATTAACCGCCTTATTAATTAAAGGTAAATCAAATAATTTTATTCTCAATTCCAATACTAATGATTCATAAAAAGAGGACGTTTGAAGTTTATTTAAAAGTGTATTCGCATGTTTTTCAATTTCTTCATCAATCGGAATAGAGTACTTTTGAAATTGTTCTCGTGCCTTTTCAATAAACGTTTTAAATTCTTCATAGGCTTCCGCATTTTTCGTTAATTCTAAATACATCTTATTTACATGAGATTTTTTACTGTAAACTACCCCGTAACAAGATTTCGGGGCTTTAATAAGGAATCAAAAAAATTA
>CAJTYF010000065.1 GCA_910583945.1 uncultured Bacilli bacterium | reverse complement strand
CATAGATGCCAATAATATCGTTTTGGTAATTCTTTTTGTAATAATAAGTTGTATTATTTGTTTTGAATCCTATTAAGTTATTATTGTCATCTCGTATATAATATATCATAATTATTTAGTTTTGATTATATAAAATAATAGATTATACGAAAAAAGAAGCTTTTATTGGCTTCTTAATTATTCTTTTGCATTTAAAATATCATTAATGCTTATTGAGAATAAATTACTTAGTTGTAGCATTACATCTTGGTCTGGGAGAGATTTTCCTGTCTCCCACTTACTGATAGCTTGTCTTGTTACAAAGAGTATTTCAGCTAAATCATCTTGTGTTAAGTTTCTTTTTATTCTTTCTTTACGAATCTTTTTTCCTATTTCGTTATAGTTTAACATAAGCATTTCTTCTTTCTAATCTTTATTTTTTTTTTGATTTTGAATTTAACGGTAAAAATAATATAGGATATAACTTTTGGGATTAAAAACTATCAAAGTTTCATCATAAGAAGTTTTTATTAATTTATAATAAATTTCATCTTTATCATATTCAAAATCAATATTCTCTATTAATTTTTTTTGGTCATCTTCCTCAGAGTAATCATACATTTTCTTTAAAAATATTTTAATATCTACCCAATAATGATCATTTAAGGCTTCTTTAAATATACCACAATCAATATTTTTATCAAAATAATACTTGGTAAAGAAATCTATTTCCAGTGGAGTTGTTTCTAATATTATTTCCGTTTTATTAGGGCTAGGAATATTTATATTAAGTTCATTTTGTATTAAATTTAGGGGGTTAGGTTTTCTTGTAATTTTATATCCTCCTAAAATAATTAGTCCAATACATATTATTGATATTAGAAAAATACTAATTTCAGATTTTTTCATTATTATTCCTTCTTCCTTTTAATAGTAATGGATTAATTAAAATTCTATTTTTTTATTATGTAACCATAACTGTAATCCCAATTATAAGGTTTTATTACTCCAGATTTTTGTAGAATAAATCCTACATTATTCATTATGCTGCCAAAATTTTTCTTTTCTCTCCAACCATCGAAGTCATAAGTATCAGAAATTCTTACTTGTATAAAATAGTGTCCTGGCATATCCATCACACTAGTTGTAATATTAGCTTTACCAACAGCATAATTTAAATCATCTCTGTCGTTGAATTCTACTGAAGTGTTGTAGCATGTATTAAATGCATTACCTTTTATTTGTGTATTCACTTGAGAGTCTACGGCTGTTTTTACTTCTTTTGAATTTTTCATTTGAGGACCTAAATCATTTTGTATGCTTTGCTTTACCGCTTTTTCTCCTCCTGAAAATGAAGCTCCAAACATTTCTCCTGCATTTGGATAACCTAAAACTACTCCAGCAAGCGATGAAATTCCTGAAGCAACTCCTCCAAATAAATAACCTACAGCACCACCTATTGCTTTTCCTACTGCTTTAGCACCTGAGGATACTTTTTCACCAACTTTTTTCCAATTAATCATGCCATTACTATCTAAAGAGTTTGTAGGATTGTTTTCACAATAAGAGTATAAGTTATAACCAACATGGTCATCTTTAGTTCCTATGATACTATCAGCATTAATAAATCTACCCCATTCTGGATTATAGTATCTACTGTTAAGATAATAAAGGTTTGTTTCTTTATCATAATAATAACTTCGGTATCTAAATGGATTGATGTTTCCTATATGATTAGGGTCTGTTATTTCTATTCCAGTATTATCTTTGATGCTTAGAATACTTCCATAGTCATCGTATTCATAACTTACGATTAGGTTGTAGTTGTTATCATAGATGCCAATAATATCGTTTTGGTAATTCTTTTTGTAATAATAAGTTGTATTGTTTGTTTTGAATCCTATTAAGTTATTATTGTCATCTCGTATATAATATAACACATTAGCACCGGTTTGTTCAAAGAGAATTGCACTATTTTCTGTAAAATATTTGGTTTTTATACCGTTTACTGTTTTACTTTTTCTTATTCCATCTTTGTTATACTCATATTCTATATTTATATTAGGAGTCATCATGCTTTTTAGTTCTCTTATGTTCCAAGAAAGGGTTTTATTTCCAATCGTTAATGGATTTCCTATTTCATCATACGTAATACTTGTATCATTGTATTTGGTTAACTGGTCTTTCCAATTTAAATTATTATATTCATAAGTATCTATTTTGAGTAATTGGTTGTTTTGAAGGTTATATATTTCTTTTTTTAGAATATTACCACTATCATCGTAAGTATATTTATATTTCTTATTGTTTTGATAATTATTGCTTTCTATTAATTGGTTATCGTTATCATAAATATAAAAATAGAAGTTTTCTTTGTTTTTATAGATTTCTGTGAGGTTGTATAAATCATCGTAAAGGTATTCGTATAAGTCGTTTTCTATTTTCATACTTTTTAAGATTAAAGAAGTCTTATTTCCATTCGAGTAATAGTCATAATAGATTGGTAGATGATTACTGATGTTTTTAGTTTTTAGTCTTCCTAATTCATCATAATTATAATTTAAGTTATCGTTGTCAAGGGTGACTCTAATAATGGAATCGTCTTCATCATAAGTATACTCGATTGTTTTTTCTACGCCATTAAAGTTAATTATTTTTTTCGTTACATTGTTATTGATGTCGTAATCGTAATCAATAGAATGGTTATTAAATTCTGAGAAGAAAATCCTTATTTTTTACTTTTTAGAATATTTTCTTCATACCATTTAATGATTTCTTCTTCTAAATCTATTTTTGGGTTATAAATTGTTTTTTTAGTTAAATGAATCATTATTAAATTACCAGCCCAACTATTTAAATATATACCTTCTTCGTCTAATTCTTGTAAGGCTATTTTTAGGTTTTTGGTAAATGATTTTTCTATTTTTTTAAAGGGTATTTTTTTTATACGTTTTAAAATTTTCCAAGAACCAGGCCAATTCATATCTTGAAGCCATTCAAACATATTATCCATGTATGGAATCAATTCTGCATCTGTTTTTGATATTATTATTTTAGCACAATTATCCCATACGTTTTTATTACATTCTTTAGAGGTTGGTTGGAAAAATATTCTTAAGTCTTTTTCTTTTTTTAATTTTTTTATTGCTTCCTTTTTAATTGATTTTGGTGTGTCCCAACTTAATTGTTTTAATAACTCTTCCATTATTTTCTCCTTTTTAATTTCTTCAATCACTTGGATCCCATTTTATAACAATTTTTTTTAATGCCTGTGTCCATAAAGATGCTTCTCCTTGATCAATCCATTCTTGCATGCTTGCTCCTACAGGTTTGACTGCAACATGTCCTGGATGATCTTCTATTGCATATAAAATTTTTGTTGAATTAACTGTATTAACGGTTGTCATAACTGATTTTCAATTTTTTCGATATTTTTCTCTATCTTATTAGAAAGTTCATCATCAATAACATCTAGTGTTGCAAATATGGTATCATATATTTGTAAATTCATCATCCATCTGTTATTTTTTAATTCTTTTTTATTTTTGAATAATTTTATGATTGCATGAATAATATAATATTCTTGAGTTTGAATTTTTTCTTGAAATTCGTCATTTTTTATTTCTACATTTTCTCCAAATAGAAAACCAGAATCAAGATTTTGGATTTCATCATACTCTAAAAACCATATATATTCTTTATTATTTATATTGCTTAATAATTTCTTTAAAGCCTGATGGTTATCTTCTAGTTTAAATTCATATCTTGTCAATTTAAATTCAAATTTTTTCATATTTTATTATCTTCTTTCTTTTTTATGGAGTAATAGCATTTATTGGAATACTCCACCACATCCATGGAATAAATGAACCTATCATTCTTATTCCACGATATATTAAATATCCTGCTCCTGCTGTTGACACCACTTTAAATAAATTATCTAATTCTCCTGGATAAGGATTTCGTGGCACTTTACTTCTTGCCTCACTCTTTGTTTTACTCCAGTCCCAATCATGGACATGGGGATTTTCTAATTCAGGATGATGTGATGGATGCGAGTAATCAATATCTTTTAAAGATTTACCGTCTGGTCCAAATACTCTTTTGTCGCCATTTGGTGCTGTATAAACAGAATTTGGTTCACTTGTAAGAGGTTTTTTATTCTTATTTTGGGATTTATTCATTGAATTTTGGTTGTTTGTCACAGTTTTATTTTTATTAGCTATATTCGCTACAGTACTTCCAGTGACGATAGTATTTGGATTGCTAATAGAATTAAATCCACAAGATATTACAGCAGTACCCGCTAAAATTGCGGAATTTCCATCTGAGTCAGTTCTATTTATTGGATTGTTTTCACAATAAGAGTATAAGTTATAACCAACATGGTCTTCTTTAGTTCCTATGATACTATCAGCATTAATAAATCTACCCCACTCTGGATTATAGTATCTACTGTTAAGATAATAAAGGTTTGTTTCTTTATCATAAT
>CAJTYF010000064.1 GCA_910583945.1 uncultured Bacilli bacterium | reverse complement strand
ATTATATAGTAAATCAAAAAAGTATCAAGTAACTAAATACTTCCTTCATTTACTAATCGGTATTATACGTGATATAATATTTTTATAAATAAATTAAATTTTGTCAATTTAGTAAATGCACTTACATAATGACTTAATCATTATGCCTATTATATGAGGGAGGTATATAAATGAAAAAAACAATTTCACAAATACAAACAGAAGTTGATGATTGGGCAAAACAATTTGAAAAGCCATATTTTAGTCCACTTTCAATGGTTGCTACAATGACTGAAGAATGTGGAGAAGTAGCTCGAGTAATAAATCATTTATATGGAGATAAGAAGAAAAAAAGATGGAGAAAACTTAAAAGACTTAGAAGGTGAACTTGCTGACCTATTATTTACAATCATTTGTATTGCTAATGATCAAAATATCTCTTTAACAGAAGCATATGAAAGAAAATTAAAGAAGATTTATAGTAAGATAATAATCGTTTTAAGAGAAAATAATAGTTGTTGTACGTCTTCCATTAGGGCATCAATTATGAATTTGTATTTGAGTTAATCAAATTGTAATACAGAAATGAACAGGTGTTAAAAAATTATGACAAGAAATTAAACTATGTATTAGATTGTGATATAAAAGACTTCTTTCATAATGTCAATCATTTCTATTGAAGTTTCTAGAATATGACATTAAAGATAAAGTATTCTTAAAATATATTAAAAGCTTTCTCATATGTAGTTACGTGGAAGATATGAAATATTACGAAAAGTGATAAAGGAACTCCACAAGGTAGACTTATATCATCAATGAAGAGCCGTATGCACATGTACGGTTCTGTGAGGGGAGATAGACTTCCTCTTATTAGAATAAAGAAAGAGAGGTGTAGTCGAGCTCGTCTACTCGACTGAACAAAATGGAAGAAATATTGAAAGGATACGAGTCGACTTCCGCTCCAATTACTAAAATTAAAATTGTTAATAATCAACTATCAAAAATAGATACCTATGGAATATATAATTATTTTTATGATTCTGATAATGCTGTTCCTTCTAAAATGATTGGGGCATTTATAAACGATGTCTATGTTATTGAAATAGGTGAGGGAGACAAATGTGATCATTATGGAATGATTGTTGATATTCAAGAAAAATATGGAGCTAATTTTAATTTTTATGTAGCCTCTTATGGAACGGAATTAAATTTTTTTGGGAGCAAAGGCTTAACTCTTCAAAATATTGATATTATTTTAGATATTGTAGTTGAATTAAAAAAATATTATATTTTTAGTAAGAAGAATAAAAGGATTTGTTTTATTGATGAACTTTTTCCACAAGAATTAAAAAATATTACCAGTTGTGAACAACTGGATGAACTTATTATCAGTCTTAATAATTTAAAAAAAGAATATATTGAAGAATTATATAATACATGGGAAGATGATAGCAATTTATTTATATAAGTATTTATTAAAACTAAAGTTAGCAAAAAATAAATGTGAAAACGGAGCGTTAGGATTAGCAATAAAATTACTTCTTAATAAAAAAGCGAAAACAAGATGATTCAAAAAATTTAAATAAAGAACGTGTTTCACCCGAGTTTTCTCAAAATTATTCAGGTTCTTCTTCCATTTTTGCCAATGAAATCAATCGTTTTGAAAAGGAATTGAAGGATTATATTCAATTTTTAAATGATATGGAAACTAAATTTAATCAATACGATTTATCCTTAGAAAAAGAAATAGAAAATACTAAACATCTTACACCATTTTTAATATTAATGGAAAGTTTTGAGGAAAAAAAAGATAAAATTAAGAAATGGTTAGAGAATGCAAAAGCTTTTAAAGACTTTAATTTATTTTTTGAAAAAGCCAATCAAGAAATGAGCCAATTGTATAATAAAAATTTTAAATTAGAGTACTATAGTACTTATTTGGATAATCAAAATAAAACTTGTTTTGCACCATCTGTTTATGAAACAGAAAAAAAGTATATTGAGAATAGATTATTTGAACTTAGAAAAGATAGAGATGAATTAATTATTCAAACTCGTGTAGCTTTGGAAGAACAAGGTTTAGATTTTGATGAATTTTTAAAGATTAGAAAATTAGAAGAAAAAAAGCTGTCTATGAAAACTCTTAAGAAGATGGGTTCTATGATGGATTTGATACGTCAGATTAAATCTTATTTGCTAGTTCTTGGGATTGATTTTAATAATTTTATAAATTTAAAAGGAAAACCTTTAATAGAAATAACTTATAATGAGTTCAGCGTTATGAAGCAGACGTTAGAACAAAAAGTGGCTGAAGTAACAACACAAAAAATGGAGGAACCGTCAGAAGATGTAGCTGGTCCAAAAATGTCTTAAATAGAGTTGGAGGTGTTAAAATGAAGATAAATTTTTAAGAGGGCATAAAAAATTATGCCATTTATAGGAGGCATAAAATGTTTGAAGTGAAAAATTTAAGTCTTCGATTGAATGATCGATATTTAGTAGAAAATTTATCTTTTGTTTTAAATCAGGGAGATAAAATGGCTTTAATAGGAGAGGAAGGAAATGGAAAATCAACTCTTTTAAAAGCTATTTTGTCACAAGCTCCTTATGTTGAAATGAATGGCAAAGTTAATTTATATGGAAATAAAATAGGCTATTTAGAACAATCTTTAAATGAAAAGGATGCATTAAAAGGCATTTATGATTTTTTGTTTGAAAATGAAGAGGCTTATTATGAAAAAAGTCATTCTCTTTATCGATATTTAAATTCTTTTTGTTTAAATGAGGAAATATTAAAACAAACGCTTGTTAATTTGTCAGGTGGAGAATCTGTTAAAATTAGATTATTAAAATTACTTTTAGAGGATTGTAATGTTTTGTTTTTGGATGAGCCGACGAATGATTTAGATTTGAATTCGTTAGCATGGTTAGAAAATTTTATTAAGTGCACCTCAAAACCTGTTCTATATGTTTCTCATGATGAAACTTTACTTTCGAATACCGCCAATCGTATTTTACATTTTGAACAAGTAAGAAAAAAGACACTTTGTCGTCATACTTTATTTAATGGTGGTTATACAAATTATGTTTTGCAACGTTTAAATGGAATTGAAGTTCAAACAGAACAAGCCAAGTTTGAAAAAAGAAAATTTAATCAACAACAAGAAAAATTAAATAAAATTATGCAAAAAGTGGACTATCAACAAAGTTCGATTTCTAGACAGGATCCTCATGGTGCAAAAGTGCTCAAGAAAAAAATGCATACTTTAAAAGCTCAAGAAAAAAAATTAGAGACAAGGAAATTGGCAGAAATGCCTGATGTAGAAGAATCCATTTCTTTTTGTTTTGATACAGTTTTTATTCCTAAGAGTAAACGTATTATTCATATTGAACTTTCGAAACTTGAAGTTAACAATAAACTGTTGGTTCAAAATATAAATTTAGATATTGTAGGACCTGTCCATTTGGCTATTACTGGAAAAAATGGAGTAGGGAAATCCACTCTTTTAAAGCTTATTTATGAAAGTTTAAAAAATCGAACCGATATTGTGCTAGGTTATATGCCACAGAAGTATGAAGAAGAAATATCTCCTTATACTTCCATTTTATCTTTTATTTTTCCTCATGGAAATCAAGAAGAAATTACAAAAGCACGCATGTATTTGGGAAATATGCATTTGACTAAAGAGGAGATGACAGGCAATTTTGATGATTTAAGCAATGGTACAAAGGTAAAGGTAATATTGATTAAATTTGTATTAAATCAATGTAATGTCTTAGTTTTGGATGAGCCAACTAGAAATATTAGTCCTTTATCCAATCCTGTTATTCGAAAGATGCTTTCTGAATTTAAAGGAACCATTATTAGTGTTTCTCATGATCGAAAGTTTTTAGAAGAAGTCGTTGATGATATTTATGAATTAACTCCTGAGGGATTGTTTAAAAAATAGACTTGGAAAAAAATGTCTATTTATTTTTTTGGGGATTTACCATAATAATAATGGAGGTGTGGAAGTATGACAGAAAAAGAACTGTTGTATGTAGAAGATGCCATTAATCATGAAATTTATATGATTGAAATGCTTGATGAAGTAGAAGATTGTTTAAATATAGAAAGTTTAGGTAAATTTGTTAAGAAATTGAAACATAAACATGAGAATTTATTAAAAATGTTTATGGATTTGATGTAAGGAGGCATTTGTTATGAATGATAAATATTTAATGGAAAATGTTATGTTTGGAAGTAAAGTTATAACAGATTTATATTTACACGGAGTAATTGAGTCCACTAATGAAAATGTTAATGGAACATTTATGAAAGCTTTAAATGAAACTCTAAAAATGCATTATGATTTGTTTAAAGAAATGGAAAATAATGAGTTTTATAGTTTATCAAATGTGGATGAAAGCAAGATAAAACAAAAGAAAAAAAGTTTAGAGTGCGAATGCACAAATTGTTTAGAAAAGGAAAATTAAGTTTTCCTGATAGTGTAATGAATTGTCGGGAAAAGCCAGAAAAGAAAATCAAGATAGATGAA
>CAJTYF010000063.1 GCA_910583945.1 uncultured Bacilli bacterium | reverse complement strand
ACACAACTTCGTAATGAAAGCAAAACTTCATAATGAAAAATTAAATCGTGTCAAGGTCAATATCTTTTGGTGTGGTAGGCATCATAACATCCACCACTTTAATCATTTGATGAATAGAACGTCCACCAATAAATAAAGCAATAAAAAGAGCCCCTACCAAATCTAAAAGAACAAGATGAGTCATTTTAATCACTAAAGCAAGAATTAAAAGAAGCACCCACCCAACAACATCACATACAATAGGCCAATTGACCTTTTTTTCATCTTGATTAATTTCTCTACTCATTTGAATCATGGCATAACCATTTATAACTATGCCAATTAGAGCAAAAATAATCATTCCCATAACCTTTAAAGATAAAGGATTAAAAAACTTTAGAATCACATAAAATAAAATCAATGCTGCACAAGTAAATAAAATTCCAGATGAAAAAAAAGTTCTTAATAAAGAAAAGCGTTCAGAACCAAAGGTATAATTATTATCAGCATCATTGAAAGACATCTTATTAAAAAAAGAAGAAAGTCCAATAGAAAGCGCATCAAAAAAATCATGGATAGCATAGGAACTAATAGCAATACTTCCCGTCAAAAAGCCTCCTACAATTTCAAACAATGAAAAACCTAGATTAAGAAAAAAAACAAACTTTAAATCTTCTTTATCCATAAACCCTCCTTTTAATTAAATTTAAAAATTTTCTTAGAAATTTTATACCCTTTTAAAGTAATAAAATTCCCAACTTTTCCAGGTAAATAAGTTAAACCCGCTAAATTGAAATATCGTAATTTACGGTACAATCTAGAATCCATTTGCTTAATCGATTGCCATAACGCTTTTCTTTTATCCATAGCCTCTTTGTCATTAATCATAATAAGATAAATTGAAGAAATAACAATCATCATGGAACACATTCTAATTAAATAACGATATAATTTTTTACTTGTTTTTTTAGTGTTTTCTAAATCAATAGAAGCTAAAATAAGTTTCGTCACTTTAATTTGTTGATCAACACGAGTAATCATCACTTTTTCATTAACCGATTGATCTTCTCGGCCAATAAAATAGTGATATAAATTTAGATTCAAATAAAGAATCGTTTCTACAAAAGGTAAAGGTTGATAAGCAACCAAGTTATCTACATAAAAGGTATGCTCAGGTAATTTTAATTTACATTTTTTTAGAACTTTTGTCTTATAAATTAAAGAATGCATAATTAAATATTGACTCACTCGAAAAAAACCTAAATCATTCCATGTACTCAGTTTGTTTTCTTTTAAAACATTATTAAAAGCCATCACTTTTTGTTTCTTTTCATACAAATGATCGTAGATGTAATTACAAACAATTAAATCTGGTTTTACATCCAAGCCATCGATTTTATTGAGTAAGGCTTTCAAGGCTTCTGAGTCCAACCAATCGTCACTATCTACAACTTTAAAATACTCCCCTTTAGCTTCTTTAAGCCCCGCATTAACTCCACTTCCATGCCCCCCATTCTCTTTATGAATCGCACGAATAAGATTTGGATATTTTTTTACATAACGATTCGCAATTTTTTTAGTATTATCTGTACTTCCATCATTAACAATTATAATTTCTATATCTTGTCTCCCTATTAATAAAGAATCAATACAACGCTCCATATACGCTTCAGAGTTATAACAAGGAACCACAAAACTTATTTTTTTCATAAACCACCTATATCTGCATATACATTATTTTAACATAAAGAATAACAAAAAAAAAGTTTTAGTCTTACTTCACTAAAACCCTCCTAATGAAATTTTAAATACGCTTCTAAATTAGAATAACCGTTTAATTTTCTTTTTAATTGTAAAGAAATTGACTGTTCTTGATTAAAACAAATTAATTCTTGAGCCTTTTGTTTAAACGCCTGACTAAAACAAGAGTCCATAAAAAGACAACTTTTTAATAATAAACGCAATCTTTCTTTATTCCAATGCCTTATGTCTTCTATTACTTCTGAAAATTCTACTCTACAATTATCTAAATCAATCAATCGCATCCATCCATTTTCAATAATAACGTTTTCTTTTTTTAAATCTTCGGCTTTTAATTTTTCATTAGCAAATAAAGACACTAACAAATGTTCTAATCCTTCAACATTCTCTAAAAGAATCTCTTTATCCATCGTCAAAAAAGCTTCATGTGACTCAGGAATATAGAAGTAAAGATAAGCATCCGCAACATTTTGTTCAGAATCAAAAGGAGCATTTTTCCTTAATAAAGAATAAAGAGAATAAGTAAATGAACTAGATAAAGAACGAATAATTTGAAAAGTTTGCCAAGTCATTCGAGCACGAGAATCCGTCTCATTATAATACTCTTTCAAACAGACACCTTGACTAGGAATGGTAATAAAGGCACTTGTTCCATACATACAGGTCTCTTGAGATTGAAATTCAACAACCTTACCTTTTTCATTAAAATAACGCATATTACCTCCTTATTTAGCTAATTCGATAATGACCGATAATCTTGTATCTTTCTAAAACATCTTCTTCATAACGAAATTGATAAGGGCTAGAATGATGGATAAGAAAAGGGATTCCTTTTCTGTTTCTTTTATCCGATACAACACCAATATGAATGGGAAAAACAACAATGTCACCGCCTTGCCAAGCCTCTATCTTTTTTAAATCTGTTGTCAAAGAAATATGATTTCTTTTAAAATAAACATTCAAATTAACCACGCGACGAAAATCAATAGCTTTATCTATTTTTTCTATGGAATAAGCTTTAGGATCTTTTTTTATATCTTCATAAACAAGCTCTTGTAAATCATAACCTGATGCTTTTAAAGCAAAAGCAACCACATCCGTACAAACACCATAATGATCAGTCGGATAACCATTTTTATAATACTGGCTTTTATATTTGGGATTTGTTTCCACATAAACCCTTGCACTCTCTAACACATCCAGTTGATCAAATACACCATCTTCATCTTTATCAATTAAACTTTCATAATCAATAATGTCAAAATCAGAATTAAAGTAGTATTTATGAGGAATAATATTAAAATAATAGAAAAGAAATAAAATAAAAAAAACACTTATAACACAAATAGAAACTACAATTTTTTTCATTTATCTTTTAATCGTCCTCCAACAAAAGTTTAGCAATAAAATTCCACCCTTCTCTCCAATCATTCCCGGCACGTAGGATTCCATTCTTTTCTAATTCATCATTTTCAATCGTTTTATTATGATAAGAAGGAAACAAAATTTTAATCTCGATTGCAGAATCCAAATGAGACAAACAATCATCAATTTGAATATCCGCTTTAAAAAGGTGTTTAGCACTAGTAAAAATAAAATGTTCTGGTTTAATAAAAGATAAATTTTGAATTAAAAAATCATATTTATCTTTAAAAATACGCCCTGATTCCTCAATATCAAATGGATTAACACACGAAGAACAAATATAAATAACATATTTTTCGTTTAATTTTTTAATAGTTTCAATCGCATGAGGTAAAAAAACAGGTTTTTCATATAAATTTCTCTGTTTAAGAAATTGATTAAATTCATTAAAACGTTCTTTAGGAATCGCAACTTCATCAATGTAATACTCTTTAAAATCATCAATTTCATAATTGGTCCCCATAAAATCATTCACAGCTTGTAAAAAACCAGAAAAACAAATTACTTCATCTACATCTAATAATATACTTTTTTTCTCATCCATAAACATTTCCTTATCTAAAATCAATTATAAATTCTCATAATTAGATTCTTTTTTGATTGTTCCAATACAGGTATCAAAAGTTTCTCCTGTAACAGGATTTTGCGGTGAATGAATATTATATAGGTAACCATTCTCGCCATATCTTCCCTTTTTATTTTCATCAAAAAGATTTTCGTCCATCCACACATTTACCACTTTCAAACATAAAACAACACTATAACCACCTTCCATCAAATCATGTTCCCAAGCGAAGACACATTCCAAATTAACCATGCATTCCTTTATCATTGGAGCATTCACTTTGTTAGCTTTTATAGAAGTTAATCCAGACTTAACAATTTCATCATCATCAAAATGATTATTTTTTATTGTATCCATGCATTTCATAAAAACAGACTGCGCTGGAATATTAACCACACAGCATTTTTTTTCTTTTATTGTTTGATACATATGACCATTTTTATTAACACTTCCAAAAATAACATGATAACAATTATTTTCTCCAACAAAAGTACACCAAGATTGCATAGTAGCATTAGAAAGTCCATTTGCTTTATAAGTCGTGACATTAACTAAAGGTGAAGGAATAGCTAAAACATGTTCCATCCAAGAAAAGCCATAGGTTTATTCTAATTTTTCAGGGCGATCCGACAACTCAATTTTCATAATTTTTCCTCCATAAAATACTTTCTTAATTTTATCCAATTATTAATACAAAATCTCTATTTTTCAATAATAATATAATTTATCTATTAAAAAACTTATTTTTAAAATCAATTTTATTTTTATAAACATTCTATCATATTTTAAAGCATAATAAAACCCGAAATATAAACATTCGAGTTAGATATCTATTTGGTGCTTGTAGTCGGACTCGAACCGACACAGTATCGCTACCAATGGATTTTGAGTCCATCGTGTCTACCAATTCCACCATACAAGCAAAATATAATTTTATTAAACCAAAAAAAAAGAACTTTTTCAAGTCTTTTTATTTGTTTAAGTTCCGGCAAAATTTTAAACCCCATCTAAAAAGGAGAAAAGTTGCAAC
>CAJTYF010000062.1 GCA_910583945.1 uncultured Bacilli bacterium | reverse complement strand
ACCTATTTGCAAAAACGGGATTTCCATTCGGGATATCCTAATCAAAATTCACCAAGAATTTAAAAAAGCATTTACTCTTCTAAGATTATTCTTTTTTTTCGAATATAATAATCAAACCCATTTAATCCGAAAGGGTCGGAATTCACCAAATAATCTTCGTAACCTTTTTGTTTTGGAACATCATCATAATTTAACTATATAAAAAACACGTTTCTATTTTGTCCAAGAAATGAGATTCATATCAATTTGACCATTACTCTTTTTTCTTCTTGATAACCTAGTAAAATCATTTTTTATCTATTCTTTCTATTTTTAATTTTTCTATTAAAACATACGAATTTTCAGTAAAAGTTCCTTCGTTAAAGTCTTTAAAATCTTCTTTAAATTGCTCTTTTAATTCTTTTTTATATTCTAAAAATGTTTTATATTTCGTTTTATCATAATACACGATTTCTTCATTTAACTCATTAAAAGGAATTTTTATTTCTTCAATAATTTCTAAAATAGCAAGATAATTATATTCTTCATCAATAAGAAAATATTTTTGGTGAATGTCAGATGAATGAAAGGAATATAAAGGACTAATAAACTCTTGTTTTTTTCCACTTAAGTAAGCATTCAAAATATTTTTTTCTTTTGGTTTACAATAATGGTAATTGGCATATTCTTTGACTTTCGGATTTTCTGAACGTTCAAACTTTTCTTGAAGTGCTAATTTTCTTTCCGCTTTTAAGTTTTTATAATATAAAATTCTATTTTTAATAGTCTTTTTTTCTTTTTCTAATTCCAAATAAGTCTTATAAATGGCATTTTTTTCTTCAAGATAAGGCTTTTCTTTAACACCAATAAAATTTAGATATTTTTGGACTTTCATTAAATAATCTAACTCTTGTTTACTGTATTCACTCTTAAATTCATCAGGAATACGGAAAGACACTGGATATTCATAAAGAGCATCCACTACATCTACAAAACTATGACCATGACTGATTTCTGTTTTTGCTTCCCAAACGGTATCTCTCATTCTTGTAAGAACTTTGGCTTCATAATGATAAATGAGGCCTGAATAGGCTACATTTCCTAACACTTCATACAAACTGGGATTCACATCATAAAAAATTCCAAAATCATTTTCTTCTCTTCTCACCCATTCAAAGCAATCTCTTTTCTTATCAAAAAAGGGATAAGGTAAATAACAGTTTTTAAATTTTTTATAACGTTTGTTTTCTTTCCACCTATAATATTTATCTTTGATACGCATGCTAAATCCTCTTTTCACTTCTTATTAAAACATAAAAAGTTTCTTATTGACAAGAAAAAGAAGACGTTTATAATATTTTACATGAATGAAAAAATATTTGACAACATCAATGGGTATGCTTTAGATGCACAACAAAGGGCTTCGATTTTAAATGCCAAAAAATATTCTTTAATTGTTGCCGGAGCGGGTTCAGGAAAAACACTTACACTGGTTGGCAAGATTAAGTATTTAATAGAAGTTAAAAAAATTAAACCTGAAGAGATTTTATGCATATCATTCACAAATGAATCGACGAAAAGTTTACAAGAAAAGTTAGGAAACAAATCTATCGATTGTCTTACCTTTCATAAATTAGCCATAAAACTATTAGATTTAAATGATGCCGATTTTCATATTTGTGAAGACGCTTTTTTAAGAAAATGTATTGATACTTTTTTTGACCAATTTCTTTATGAAACTCCCCTGTTAAAAAAAGAGTTTAAACGTTTTTCTAAAAAACTTTTTTTACCACAAAAGAAATACAAAGAAATAATAAATAGTCAAGCGTTTAAAAGAACGAAAAAAACTATGGAAACTTTTATCTCTTTATATAATACAAACTGTCTTACCAAACAAGAATTTATGACTTTGTTTACTAAGAAAAACAATGCTATTTTATTTATTATTTATAGTATTTTACACTATTATGAAAGTGAAAAAGTAAAGAATGGTCTTTTAGATTTTGATGATTTGATTAAAAAAGCTCAAGAGATTGTAGAAAATAAAGGAAAAACGCCATTTTACAAAGAAATTATTATTGATGAATACCAAGATACTTCGCTTTTAAGATTAAATTTTATTAAAAGTATTCTTGAGTCTACCCAGGCTAATTTAACAGTGGTTGGGGATGATTTTCAATCCATTTATAAGTTTTCGGGTTGTGATTTAAATTTATTTTTGCATTTTTCGGATTATTTTCCAGGAGCCAGTATTCATAAAATTGAAAATACGTATCGTAATAGCCAAGAGTTAATTGATGTGGCTGGGGATTTTGTCATGCGAAATAGCAGTCAAATTCATAAAGATTTAAAAAGTCAAAAACACTTAGAAAAACCGATTAAGTTGATTAAAGAAAAAGAAAAAAGAAAATCTCTTTTAGAGACCATTTTATATGTTTATGAGAAGTATCAAGGAGAAATTTTAATTTTAGGAAGAAACAACAATGACCTTTTTCTTTATTTAAATAAAGAAGAGATTGATATAAAAGATTCAGGTTATTTTGTTTTAAAAAAGTATTCTTCTATCCCTTTAAGGTATTTAACGGCTCATAAGTCAAAAGGACTGGAAAGTGATCAAGTCATTTTAATTAATTTAGAAAATAAAACATTAGGTTTTCCTAGTCAAATAGAAGATCCAACTATTATCAAAGGCATCAAAAAAGAAGAAAATTTTTTATATGCGGAGGAAAGACGACTTTTTTATGTCGCTTTAACACGTACTAAAAATTATAATTTTTTGCTCATCCCTAAAAATGAATCCATTTTTGTTACAGAAATAAAAAAAGATAAAGTGAATACCGAATGGATTAAAATTCACTAAATCTCTTCTATTTTCATAAAGTTGGTTTGATTTTCACTGACGCTAGGAAAACCACCAGAAATGACAATGGTATCTTTCTCGTCTTTTAAGAATTCTTTTGCTCTTTTTACAGCATCATTAACAAGTTCATCGGTTGAACGATATAAGCCTGTAATAACTGGAATTACTCCATAACTTAAATTCAAACTTTTGGCAATACGTTCATCTGGTACACAAGCAAGGACAAAAGCGTTTGGTCTTAAATTACTAATTTGTCTAGCGGTATAACCACTTTTAGTTGCGGCGACAAGCACTTTAGATTCTAATGCATTACTTGCCTCTACGGCACTATGAGTAATAATAGAGGTTACTGTTTTTTCTTGTTTTTTATCGTATTTGTGATCATAACGATAATAGCTTTCTACTCTCTTACAAATTTCCGCCATGTTTTCAATGGTTTCTACGGGGTAATTGCCGACGGTTGTTTCCTCACTGGTCATCACTGCATCACAGCCCATTAATACTGCATTTGCAACATCGGTGACTTCGGCATTGGTTGGACGGATGCTCGTTTTCATACTGGTCATCATTTGTGTTGCCATAATCACACCTTTGCCTTTTTCACGACATTTTTCAATCATCATTGTTTGATAAAGTGGTAAATTTTCCACACCTGTTTCAATTCCTAAATCTCCTCGAGCTACCATCACATAATCGGTTTCTTCTACAATGGAATCTAAATTATCCATCGCATATTGGGTTTCTATTTTAGAAACAATAGGCATATCGGGTTTACCATATTTTTTACATAGTTCTCTTACTTCACGAATGTTTTCGGCACTATTAACAAAAGAAATAGCAAGGAAATCGCCATCCTTTTCACAAGCATATTTGATGTCTTCTTCATCTTCTTTACTTACATAAGGAACATTTAACTTAATACCAGGAATACAAACACCACGTCTACTTTTAATCGTTCCACTATTCATAATTTTACAAGTGACTCCGCCATCAGAATCTTCACTTTCAACGATTAATTTATAAAAACCATCATCTAGTAATACAACCATTCCTATTTTTAAATCTTTTACAAGATTACGATAGTTAAAGCAAATTTTCTCTTCTGTTCCTGTTATTTCTTCTTCTACGATACGAATCGTATTTCCAGCAATAAGTTCAATCTTATCACTCTCAAAACTACAAGTTCTTAAATCTGGACCTTTCGTATCATAAAGAATCGCTATATTGGCTCCTAATTCGCTGTTTGCTCTTGCTACTAAATCTTCATCTATTTTTCTTTCTTCTAAAGTTGCATGAGAAAAGTTGATACGTGCTACATTCATACCAGCTTCAACCAGACCTTTAAAATTCTCCCAAATTTGTGTAGAAGGTCCTATACTACATACAATTTTTGTTTTTTTCATACTTCTTCACTTCTTTCTAGAACAGAAATCATTTTATCATTTTTTTTACTTGATGTAAATTCTTTTTTCTTGGTTTATTAAACTCTACTTTTTAATCATTTTAAACTTTTTAATTTTCAATTCTTTTTCTAACTTTTTAATTTCTTCAATCGCTAAATGGGTCATTTCAGAAATTAAAGAGGGTTCTATTCCTTTTTTTAACATATTTTTAGCAATTTCTATATACGCCTCTTCATATGCTCCCATTTTTACATTTTCAAGTTCCCATTTGTGTTTTTCTTCTAAATCGTAATACGTCACAAATTCTTCATTTGTAGCGAGTTCTTTTATTGTTTCGATGGCTTCCATGTATTTCCTCTCTCCTTTATACTCTTTTTCTAATTCTTCAATTTTTACACCTTTTCTTAAAAATTGGGCAAATTTTTGGATGTCTTCATCTTCATTATAAGTGTTCTTTTTGGCATTCACAAGAATTAAATGAATGGATTCATAGATTTCTGTTTTAATATGCCCTTCTTCATCTCTTAATTTAAATCTTATTAGGGCTTTTTTTGTGTTAAAACGATTGAAGTTATCAATATTGATTAGAATAATCCTTGGATACTCTTGAACGTTTTTAGAGGTGTTTAAGTTCCGGCAAAATTTTAAACCCCATCTAAAAAGGAGAAAAGTTGCAAC
>CAJTYF010000061.1 GCA_910583945.1 uncultured Bacilli bacterium | reverse complement strand
AGTTGCAACTTTTCTCCTTTTTAGATGGGGTTTAAAATTTTGCCGGAACTTAAAAATAAAAATAAATATTGATAAATTATGAGAATATATTTATAATTGAATTAAATAGGGCAAAAAAACTCTATTGGTTATGAAATAAATTTAATAAGGAAGGAAAAAAAGAAAATGAAAAAGATTAAATTTAAGAATGGGGGGGGGGTTATTAAGAACTAATAACCAACAAGAGAGGAAAACTAAAAAATTACTAGGAATACTAGGAATTGGATTAGTTATAGGAGTTGTAAATGTAAGAGCTATAACAAGTCATGAGGTCACGTATGATAATCAGGGCGTAACCGAGAATTTAACTGAAACACTAGATAAATTATATCGTGAATTAAAAGAATATAAAACAAGTGGAAGCGTTACCAGTACAGAAATGTTAGAAGGAAGTACTGGTTATGCTAAAGGAAAATTAGTAACGGGAAGTATTAAGAAAAAAGGAAGTACAACGTATACCCCAGGAGTCAATGATCAAGTTATCAGTAAAGGTCAATATTTAAATGAAGATCAAGTGATATTAGGAGATAATAATCTAAAATCAGAAAATATTAAAAGTGGAGTAGAAATCTTTGGAATCAGTGGAAGTATAAAAGATTATTCAGGAAAAACGTTAGAAGCAACGACCATAACAAGTGATGAGACTTATACTTATTTAAATATTCCAGAAGAAGCTATTTATGATACAAGTAGTATAGTAAAAATAGCGAATAGTGTATTAAACATAAATGCTATTACGGAAAAAGGCCGAGGGTATATTCGTTATGAAGATGGTACTCAAATTTGTTATGGAACCAAAAATTCAAATGTTACAACAAATGTACAATTTGGAAGTATGTTTCGAACTGCAAATTATACCACAGTAACTTTTCCGAAACAATTTATAAAAATAGACGCTTTAAATATATCCCAAAATTATAGTCAAGGTTTAGGATATAGTGTTATATCGGGATCCAATAATGCTTTATTTAATTATTATAATGTAGAACCTCAAAGTGGAACTTATAATGAAAGTATATCTTATATTGCGATAGGCACTTGGAAATAGATTACAAAGCCTATTTTAGTTAGAGTTAAAAAAGATTGTTTAAAATTATTCTATTATCCTATAAAAAGTACGAATGGAAACTTTTATAAATGGTGAGGGCTGATTTTTCTTGTAAAGTTTGGTAATAAGTAGCGGCAAAATAAAGTACTTCAAGCATTTCCTTTGATGTGGCTACTCCTAATTCATAAGGGCCTATTTTGCCATTTTGATACATTAGAAAACGCATTTCATCAAAGCTAATAGCACTATTCATATTACAAGAAACAAGATAGTTTTTTTCTTTAATTGTTATTTCTTCTCCTATTGTTTTCCATTCAAATTTTTGATTAGGAAATGTGATTTTAGTTCCGAGGTAGTTAGGACTAATTTCAGTATAAATTGTATAGAGATTATTTAAATTTTTTACTCTTTCTTTTTTAAATAACCCAATATATTCCTCATTATAGGTGCAAATAAATATGTCACGGATATCATGAAGGTGTTCTACTTTTTTTAAAACAATTTTATTATCAGGCTTTATCTGATGTAGGGTTCAATAATTTCTTTTATTTTAGCTAATAATTCTTTTTCTTTTGGTGATTCCCTTTTTTCCATAATGTTCTCCTCTTAAAACTTTAGATTTTATTATAGTCAAATTTAAATAATAGTCAAATTTTATTATTGTAAAATGAATGTATAAATATTTTAAAAATTTTAAACAAATGTCAAAAATATGTTAAACTAAACGTATAAAAAAGGAGGGCTACGATAATGAAAAATAAAGACATTTTATATATTGTTGTGCCTTGTTACAATGAAGAACTCGTATTAAAAGAAACGACTAAACGATTAAAAGAAAAAATGGAAGAGTTAATTCAATCAAAAAAAATTGCCAAGAAAAGTCGCATTTTGTATATAAATGATGGTAGTAAAGATAAGACTTGGGAACTGATTAAAAAAATTAATGAGGAAGAAGAGTATTTTACAGGAATCTCATTATCTCGTAATCGAGGACATCAAAACGCTTTGCTTGCGGGCCTTATGACTGCAAAAGAAAAAGCTGATATTGTAATAAGTATGGATGCGGATTTACAAGATGATATTGGAGCCATTGATGGAATGATTGAAAGATATCACGAAGGGGCAGAAATTGTATATGGTGTTCGTTCTTCAAGAAAAAAAGATACCTTTTTTAAGAAAGTAACCGCCGAAGGCTTTTATAAGTTTATGAAGTTGATGGGTGTTGATATTGTTTTTAATCATGCCGATTATCGTTTGACCAGTAAAAAAGTATTAGAAGAATTAGAAAAATTTTCTGAAGTAAATTTATTTTTAAGAGGTTTGTTTCCTTTAATAGGGTATAAAACTGAAATCGTCTATTACGAGAGAAAAGAGCGTTTTGCAGGAGAAAGTAAGTATCCTTTAAAGAAAATGCTTAGTTTTGCTTGGGATGGTATTTCTTCTTTTAGTGTCAAACCATTGCGATTTATTACAGGTTTAGGTTTTTTGATTACGTTGTTTAGTATTTTGGTTCTACTTTATTCTTTAATAGTTAAGATTATTGGTTCTGCCGTTTCTGGATGGACGTTTATTGTCTGTTCCATTTGGTTTGTGGGCGGCTTGCAAATGCTTTCTATAGGAATTATTGGGGAATACATTGGAAAAATTTATAAGGAAACGAAGCGTAGACCAAGATACATTATTGCAGAAAATTTAGATGAGTAGTAAGGAGAATATGATGGAAAAAGTGAAATTATTTATTCAAAAAAATCACAAAATTTGTCTTATTATTTTTTTCTTATTTCTTTATATTTTTGGAATCACTCATTTGAAAAATGTAGGAATCAATTATGATGAAGGAACGGAACAATCGATTTTAAAAATGAATGATTACGCAATTCATAAGTTTTTTAATCCTGATGGGGATGTTGTGAAATATTATGAAAATACGGATTTGGTTCCCATTTATGATAGTGTGGAAAAAGATCATGGAATAGCCATGTATTATCCGTTTATATCACTCTTGAACTTGGATAAAATTAGTCCGCATACTTTAAGTTATGCTTGGCATTTTTATACCTTTACTCTTTACTTTATAGGAATTATTTTCTTTTATTTACTAATCAAAGAACTTTGGAACAATCGATTTTTAGGAATTTTACTTACTTTGATGTTCTTTTTTACCCCAAGAATTTTTGGTGATAGTTTATATAATAATAAAGATTCTATTTTGCTTGCTATTAGTAGTGTTCAGTTATTTTTTGGTTTGCGTTTTATTAGGAAGAAAAACTACTCTTCAGCCCTATTTTTAGGGGTGGCTTCGGCTTTAGCAGGTAATTTGAAAATTACAGGTTTTTTTACTTTTGCTTTAATTGGTATATTTTATTTAGTGGATTTAACAAAAAATAAACTTTGGAATAAGAAGAACTTTATGATAGGTTTCGTTTCTGTTTTGGCTTGTTTAGCTTTATTTATTTTGATTACTCCAGCCATATGGACCAATGGTTTTCATTTAATTGATTATTTTTCTTGGTGCTTACAAAATAGTGTCCGTTTTAGTAGAAATTGGGGAAGAGTTTATTTTGAAGGACAATTATTTGAACATGATACAAATCCACTACCTTGGTATTATTTGCCTAAAATTATATTTTTGACTCTACCTATTTATATTTCCGTTTTGTTTATTATAAGTTTGGTAAAAAAGGTTTTAGATGTTAACAATAAGAAAAAAATAGATCAATTTATTTTATTGGTTTTCTTGCTATTTATCATTCCAATATTTGTTGCTTGTGTATCAAATCCTAATATTTATAATGGTTGGAGGCATTTTTATTTCTTGTATGTTTTTATGCTAGTGTTTATTAGTTATGGTGTAAAGTGGCTTTTAGAAACGAAATACCGTAAAGTGATCGTAGGAATACTTTTGGTTTGTATAGGCATAAATGCTGTGGGGATTCTAATTTATGATACTTATTCGAGTGCTTATTATAATGTTTTAACTTTTAAAGCGGGCGAAAATTATGAGATGGATTATTATGGAGTGACAGCAACGAAAGGTTTAAAAGAGTTTAGTGATATGCATTCAGAAGTGATTTATGTATATAATCTAAATGCTTGGGCAGTAGAAGTTAATCATTATTATTTAGAACAAAAGTATAAAGATAAAATTGTAATGATTAAAAATGAAGAGGAATTAAAAGAAGTTTTAGAACAAGGTATTAAGCCTTATTACTATCATTGCCATTCTTATGATCAACAAAGTTATAAGTGGATAGAGAATAAAGAAAAGGTTTATGATATAAAAGCATTTGGTAATATAATAGCTAGTATCTATAAATAAAGGAGTGGATTTTAAAATGGTTTATAGTGACACACATAAATTTGTGGCAGTGATTAATAAGGAATTAGAAGTAGGGAAGGCTTTAAATGCGATTGCTCATTCTTTAGCAGGGCTAGTTTCAATGGCGGATGAGGAAATGCAAGAAAAGATGAGTTTTATAGATTTTCCAGATAAAGATGATTTTGTGCATAAAAATATATCTGGTTTGTCTTTAATTGTTTTAAGAGGAAAAAATAATGAAATTAAAAAGTTAAGACAAAAATTTATCGAAAATAATATTCTTTTTACTGATTTTACAGAGACGATGACAGGAGATACTTATAAAGAACAGCTTTTGAAAACAAAAGAGACAAGTGAAGAAGATATGAAATATTTTTGTTTGGCTGGATTTGGAGAAAAAGAAATTATTGACCCTTTAACAAAGAAGTTTTCTTTGTGGCATTAATGAAATATAGATATTATGAAGAATATTAAAAGGAGAATGAATCTTCTTTTTTGGTGAATTTTGATTAGGATATCCCGAATGGAAATCCCGTTTTTGCAAATAGGT
>CAJTYF010000060.1 GCA_910583945.1 uncultured Bacilli bacterium | reverse complement strand
AGAATTTAACTGAAACACTAGATAAATTATACAGTGAATTAAAAGAATATAAAACCAATGGAAGTGTCACGAGTACCGAAATGTTAGAAGGAAGTACCGGTATTCCAGGAACAACAGATCAAACTATCTCTTCAGGTCAATATCTAAATGGAGACCAAATTATTAAAGGAGATGTTCATCTAGTAGCCAGTAATATAAAAAGTGGAATCAGTTTGTTTGGAGTAGCAGAAACTTTTACAAGTGATGCAAACGCTGAAGCGAGTCAAATACTAAGTGGAAAAACAGCGTATGTAAAAGGAAATAAAATAACAGGAAGTATGTCGAATAAAGCAGGAGCTACCGTAACAGCTAGTACAACCACTAGTGATGCAACTTATACCTATGTAACGATACCAGCAACGGGTTATTATGATACATCTAGTAAAGTAAAAATAGAAAAGAGTAAAATTAGCGCACAATTGCAAAGTGCCTCTTTTAATTGTCCAAATGATGGGGGTTATACTAAAAGTATTTCTTTTTCTGAAAAGCTGTCCATTATAGTTGCTTTTGGTTCAGCAAGTGGAGCTTTTAGTGCAGCATGGGTAAATGGAAAAACCGGTGGTTATGGATTAAGCATAAGTAAAGTTAATGATACCACATTTAATATATGGGCAAATAATGTTCAAACAGTCACGTATTATTGGATGTAAATTTATAAGATATACATAAAAAGAGATTAATTTTAAGATAAATGTTTAAAAGGACAAAAGTGTTCTTTTTTTATGTATTTTTAATAAATGAAGTAGTGATGACTATGGTTGCCATAGAAAATAGCAATTTAGAAGATTTGGTTGAAATTAATGATGTGGTGTTAAAGTCTTTTGGTAGTGAAATTTATGTTGAAGTGGATTAAAAATCAGTTTAAAGGATTTACTTTATTAATTGATGCTTAGAAGTGGAAATGAGGTGACGCCAACTTTAGCAGACTATGTAGGAGAAAATATAAAGGCTAAAAAAGAGAGAAACTTCATAAATGTGAAAAATTCTGATTTTTTTATTTTTTGATATTAGAAAAAGTTCTAAATTTGAAATACTATGCAAATGTATAAAAATAATCAAATTTTGTAAGAGGTATAGAAATAAGACAAATACTTTACACATTTTTTGCTTGTTATTTTTTTTTATGTTATACTTGATTTGGTGATAACATGACAAAATACGATGCCTCTTCGATTAAAATATTAGAAGGTTTAGAAGCAGTAAGAAAAAGACCAGGAATGTATATTGGGTCAACAGATAAAAGAGGATTACATCATCTCGTTTGGGAAATTGTTGATAATGCTATTGATGAAATTATAAATGGTTATGGCGATACTATAAAAATAACCATTAACAAAGACGAAAGTATAACCATTAGCGATAACGGTCGAGGTGTTCCAATTGGAATGCATGAAAGTGGTCGTTCTACTCCTGAAGTGATTTATACGGTTCTTCATGCTGGCGGAAAATTTGAAAGTGAAGGTTACAAAGTAAGCGGTGGATTACACGGTGTTGGGGCAAGTGTTGTCAATGCCTTATCAAAAAAAATGGATGTCACGATTTATAATGAAGGAAAAATAAGTAATATTCGCTTTAAAGATGGAGGAATAGTCGAAAGTCCTTTAAAAACAATTGGCGAATCCAAAAAAACTGGGACCACTGTTACTTTTTTACCGGATTATGATATGTTTAAAAATTGTTCTTTTTCCTATATCACAATAGTAGAGCGTATGCAAGAAAGCGCCTTTTTACTTCCAAACTTAACAGTAGAAATCAAAGATGAAGCGGATAATAAAGAAGCCAAATTTCATTATGAAAATGGTCTTTGTAGTTTTGTTGAATACATCAATGAAAACAAAAAAATCTTACATAAAGTGATTCAATTTAATGGTACCAAAAATGAAATTGAAGTAAATATTGCGCTTCAATATAGTGAATCCTATAACGAAAATATTTTAAGTTTCGTTAACAACGTCAAAACGGGAGATGGGGGTTCTCATGAAGTAGGTTTCAAAACCGGTATCACAAAAGCCTTCAATGATTACGCTAAAAACAACAACTTAATTAAAGGAAAAGACAGCAATTTAGAAGGAAGTGACGTAAGAGAAGGTTTAAGTGCGGTCATTAGTTTAAAGATTCCCGAAAAATTATTACAATTTGAAGGGCAAACGAAAGGTAAACTAGGCACACCTGAGGCGAAAAGTATTACCGAATCCATCACTTACGAAAACATCAAATTCTTTTTAGAAGAAAATAAAGAAATTGCCTTAACCATTTTAGATAAAGCTCTAAAAAGTAAAGTGGCGAGAGAAGCGGCTCGAAAAGCCCGTGAAGCGGCCCGAAAAGGTGGAGGAAAAAATAGTAAAGAAAAGTTACTAAGTGAGAAACTCGCGAAAGCAACGGGAAAAGACGCTTCCAAAAATGAGCTCTTCTTAGTCGAAGGAGACAGTGCCGGAGGGTCAGCTAAGTCTTTTAGAAATCGTGAAACCCAAGCCATTCTCCCTTTAAGAGGAAAAGTGTTAAATTGTGAAAAAGCAAGTACCCATGACATTGAAGCCAATGCTGAACTAAAACAAATTGAGTACGCAATTGGTGCTGGTATTGGTCCGGAATTTGATGCTAAAGACTCAAATTATGGCAAAGTCATTATTATGACCGATGCCGATGTGGATGGTTCTCATATTCAAATATTACTGATTACTTTCTTTTATCGTTTCATGCGTCCTTTAATAGAAGAGGGAATGCTTTACATCGCAACCCCTCCTTTGTATTCCATTGAAGTCGGAAATAAAGGAAAAGAGTATATTGCTACGGATGAAGAATTAGAAGAAAAAACTAAAGCAATCAAAGGAAAATATAAATTACAACGATTTAAAGGTCTTGGGGAAATGAATGACGATGAACTTTACGAAACCACGATGGACCCAGCCAATAGAAGACTTTTAAGAGTGAATTTAACAGATGCCGCCCTCGCCGAAAAAAGAATTCATCTTTTAATGGGAGATCAAGTTGAGCCTCGTAAAGAATGGATTAATGAAAACGTTGACTTTACTTTAGAAGATGATTTTAGAAAGTAGAAAAAATAAATCCTGAAAATAATCCACTGAAACAGAAATGAAATTACAGAGTAGGAAAGTGATAAATATATGCCAAAGAAAAAAAATAGTACCAAAGAAATAATTGAAAAAATATACGATTACAGTTTAGAAGAGATTATGGAGTCTGGCTTTGCAAGATATTCAAAAGAAATCATTCAAGAAAGAGCTTTACCAGATGTTCGAGATGGATTAAAACCAGTTCAAAGAAGAATTCTTTACTGTATGTTTATCTCTGGATTTAAGCACGACAAGCCGCATCGTAAAAGTGCACGTGCCGTAGGGGAAATCATGGGAAAATTTCATCCTCATGGCGATTCTTCTATTTATGATGCCTTAATTCGTATGAGTCAAAATTGGAAAATGCGAGAAACTTTCATTGATATTCATGGTAACAATGGATCTATTGATGGGGATGGTCCAGCCGCTATGCGTTACACAGAAGCAAGGCTTACTAAATTATCTGAAACCATGCTCGAATCGATTAATAAAGATACCGTTGAAATGGCCTATAACTTTGATGATGAAGAACTAGAACCAACCGTCTTACCAGCTTCTTTTCCGAATCTTTTAGTCAATGGATCCACTGGAATTAGTGCGGGATATGCCACCAATATTCCTACTCACAACCTAGGTGAAGTCATTGATGCCACCGTCAAACGTATTGAATCACCTAACTGTAAGCTTGAGACACTGATGGAAATATTAAGAGGTCCAGACTTTCCAACAGGAGGAATCATTGAAGGGAAAATGGGTCTTATTGATGCTTACACTAAAGGAAAAGGAAAAGTCATATTAAAAGCGGATTGTGAAATCGTAAAATCAAATAAATCCAATCAAATCATTGTTCATTCCATTCCTTATGAAGTAGTAAAAGAGCAATTGATTAAAAAAATCACCGAAATCAAAGTGGATAAAAAAATCGAAGGAATAAACGAAGTCATCGATGAATCCGACCACGAACACATGGCACGTATTGTAATTGACTTAAAAAATAATGCCAATCCAGAACTTGTCTTAAACTATTTATATAAAAATACCGACCTTCAAGTAAATTACAACTTTAATATGGTCGCCATTGTCAATCGTCGCCCTAAATTAGTAGGCATTATGGAAATACTAGATGCCTTTATCAATCATCAAAAAGAAGTCATAAGAAGAAGAACCGAATGGGATCTAAAAAAAGCCAGATTTGACTTTCATATATTAGAAGGATTAGTAAAAGCCATAAGCATATTAGATGAAGTTATTCGTATTATTAGAGGAAGTAAAAATAAAAGCGATGCGATTGACAATTTATGTAAAGAATACGATTTCACTTTTGAACAATCTAAGGCTATTGTAGAATTACAACTTTATCGTTTAACCAATACGGATATTGAAGCATTAAAAGAAGAAATGGAAAAATTAAAAAAGAATATCTTTATTTGGGAACAAATCTTAAACAATGAAGAAGCCTTAAAACATGTGATGAAAACCGAGCTTAAAATTATTAAAAAAGAATACGCTAACGATAGAAGAACGATTATTAAAGATGAAATTACTGAAATTAAATTAGACAAAACCGATATGATTCCTAAAGAAAATGTTGTAGTTGTAGTGACGAATGAAGGATACATTAAAAGAGTAAGTTCGAAATCTTATCAATCAAGCAACAATGAAGAAACTACTTTAAAACCAGGGGATTTCATAACAGGTCTTTATGAAGTGAGTACTTTAGATACTATTTTACTTTTCACAAACTTAGGAAATTACATTTATATGCCTGTTTATAATATCCCTGATGGAAAATGGAAAGAACTTGGAAAACACATCAACAATATCGTCACGATGGCAAGTAGCGAAAAAGTAATCGCCTCATTAGTCATGAGTGATAAAAATAAAGACATTTTAACAGTAACGAAAAACGGTATGATTAAAAAAAGTAAGATGGAAGACTACGAAGTCACCCGATTTTCTAAAACCATTTCTGCAATAAAACTGAAAGAAGACGACGAAGTTGTAAGTGTAATGGAAGCCCAGAAAAATATTTTAATGACTAGTAAGAATGGCTATTATTGCTTGTTTGAAAACGATGAGGTGCCTCTAACAGGAATTAAGGCCTCAGGAGTTAAAGGAATAAACTTAAAAGAAGATGAAGTTGTAAGTGGAATCAGTTACGAGGAAAGTGCCTATTTAAATGTCTTTACGAACCAAAATACCGCAAAAAGAGTAAAAATAAGTGACTTAGAGAAAACAGGACGTGCGAAAAGAGGCAATACGCTTATAAAAAAAGTAAAATCTGTAAATTATCAAATCATGAACGCTATAGCAAGTGAGTCTAAAGACACGATTTTAATAAAGTGCGATAGTGAAATAAAAGAAATAAAAAATAGTGATATAGCCATTATGGATTTAGCAAGTACGGGTTCTTTAATGACTAAAAATAAAATAGATACTATAAATAAAAAGAGCGATTTTATAAGTTTTCTAAAAAAAGAGAACTTAGAGCAAAGAGATGAACCAAAAGAAAATAAAGTAAAAGAGTTAACAATTGATGATTTTTTAGACGATTTTAAATTATAAAGTGACTATTGAATTTTAAGATTTGATAGTTTTTTACTATCTTTGGAAGTAATTTTGAAAACTTTATGTTAGAATAATTACCATTAAAACGAGGTGATTTAGATGTCTGTAATTGAAATGCACTCTAGTTGGCTTGCTATTAATTCAATAGTTGGTTGTCCTAATGGATGTAAATATTGTCTATTACAAGCAACTGGTGATAATAGTTGTATGCCTAAAATATTAGCAACATCAGAAGAATCAGTAAGTGAATTGTTAAATTATAAATATTATGATAAAGACATTCCAGTTTGTTTACTTCCTAACACAGATGTGTTTGTTAATCCTAAAAATATTAATTATTTATTGCAACTATTAGATGAGTTAGATAAAAGAAATGTTATGAATGACTTAGTTATTATTACAAAATGTAAAATAACTGATGAAATAATTAAAAGAGTGAAATTATTGAAAGAAAAAGGACAAAATGTAGTATTTTATATTAGTTATTCTGGATTAGGAAAAGATATGGATTGTCAACACTTTTTTAGACAATATTTATAAGGACAATTGTAATCTGTA
>CAJTYF010000059.1 GCA_910583945.1 uncultured Bacilli bacterium | reverse complement strand
GGATTTCCAAAATGAAATTTTTATATAAACGGGATTTCGATAAACTAATTAACAAAGGAAAATATTGTAATAGCTATTCTCTTTTTTTTTTGTTATACTAGTTTTAAGTTTGGTGATTTTATGACTAAAGTTATTGTTGGAATAAGTGGTGGCGTTGATTCAGCTATTGCGGCTTATTTGTTGAAAAAAGACGGATACGAAGTAGAAGGCTTATTTATGCGTAATTGGGATAGTCTAGTTAACAATGATACGCTTGGGAATCCGAATTTAAATCATTCTATTTGTCCTCAAGAAGAAGACTATAATGACGCCTTAGAGGCTTGTCGTATTTTAGGTATACCTTTACATCGTGTGGATTTTATTAAAGAATATTGGGAGTATGTTTTTACTTATTTTTTGCAAGAATTAAAAAAGGGGAGAACACCTAATCCTGATTTATTATGCAATAAGTATATTAAGTTTGATTTATTTAAAAAGGAAGCTAAAAAGTTAGGGGCGGATTTTATTGCAACAGGACACTATGCCAATACAAAAGATGGGTATTTGTATCGTGGCATAGATAAAAATAAAGATCAAAGTTATTTTCTTTCTATGGTTTCTCATGAGGCTTTACAAGATATTTTGTTTCCTTTAGGAAATTTAGAAAAAACAAAGGTGCGAGAAATTGCTGGAGATATTCATTTGAATGTGGCAAAAAAGAAGGACTCAACAGGTATTTGTTTTATTGGAGAAAGACATTTTCAAGAGTTTTTAGAAAATTATTTGAAACCGAATCCAGGAGATATTGTGAATGTGGAAAACTTAGAAAAAATTGGACGACATACAGGACTTATGAATTACACGATTGGGCAAAGAAGAAATGTGGGAATTAGCGGTTCTGAAATGCGTCATTATGTATGTGGAAAAGATGTCGAGAAAAATATTTTATATGTGGCTTTTGGTGATAGTGAGTATTTATATAGTGATGCGTGTTTAGTGGAAGATATCAATTTTATTAGTGATGTAAGACCTTTGGAGTGCACCGCTAAATTTCGTTATCGAGGAGAGGATTATCCTGTTTTTTTAGAGTATCAGAACGAATTTATTAAAGTAAGTTATCCCAGCCGTGTTAAATCTGTAACACCTGGACAAGCGTGTGTTTTCTATTTAGGAGAAGAATGTTTGGGATGTGGGATTATTAAAGAAGTTTATAAAAATAACCAAAAATTGTTTTATTTATAAAGGTTTCAGACTTGACAAATAAGTGTTAAGTGGTATAATGAAAATGTAAAATCAAGGAGGAGTTTTCAAGATGAATCGATTAAATGAATTATTACAAGAATTAGGCATTTCTAAGGTTAGACTCGCTAAGTATTTAGGGGTTTCAAGGCAAATGGTTTATAATTATTTGGAATTAGATGATATTAATAAATGGCCGAAAGAAAAGAAAATTTTATTGTTTAAACTTTTAGATATTGACGATGGAGATGAAGGAACCATTGGTTCTATTAAGGTCACAACAGACTATTTAATGAGTGTTGAATCTAGACTAAATCAAGGTGTAAAATCTGTTAGTGATTTTGATAGCTATTTTGATTTTAAAGGATTAAATAAAGAAGAACAAACCCTATTAGGTGACATTACTTATTTATTAAAAGAAAAAATGCTAGATGAGAGTCAAAAACAAGAAAATTATTATACAATACTTTATCTGTATCATATGCTACAATCTGTGGAGAATGTTCCAGAGATTAAATATATTTTAGGCTATATGTCTAAAACAACAGGTTTTACCAATCCAGAAGAATATAAGTTTAATGAAGATAAGCAATTTATTTTTGAAGGTATTTTGTATTCAGCATTAACACTTTATAATAATGGTGGGGCGAGTCGTGGAAAGTTAGCAGAAAGTCATAAACGTTTTGTTCAAGAAATAGAACAGAAAAATGAAGAAAAATTGAGTCGTACACAACAACTTAATACGATTAAAGTTCAGGCGTTAAGAGAACTTGGCTATTCAGAAATTAATGAAAGTAATGCTCAAGAAGTTATTGAAAAAATAGCTGAAATTGAGTCTAGAAAGGTTTAAGGCCTTTTTTCTTTTTATGAAGTATAAAAGAATTTATATTGAAATTACAAATGTCTGCAATTTAAAGTGTTCTTTTTGTCCCTTAAACGACCGAAATCCTTCTTATATGACTTTAGAACAATTTGGAGTTGTTTTAGAAAAAATAAAAGGGTATACAAATTATATTTATTTGCATGTAATGGGAGAGCCTTTAATGCATCCTTTTATTAAAGAATTCATTCAGTTAGCTCAAGAGAATGGTTTTTTTGTTCAATTAACAACGAATGGGTATTTAATTGATAAACTTAAAGGGGTGAGAGGATTACGACAGATTAATCTTTCTTTACAGGCTTTTTCTTCACATTATGGAAAATCATGGGAAGAGTATTTGGGTGATATCTTTAAAATTACAGAAGAGTTGAGTGAAAAGGGGACTTATATTAATTATCGATTATGGGTTCAAAATGATGAATCAAAGGCCCTTCTTCAAGCGATAGAAAAACATTATGTTGTGAATCTGGAACAAGAAGAAAAAACTAAGACGATTGGTGAAAATATTTTCTTTTCTAAAGAAAACGAATTTATTTGGCCTAGTAAGAGAGAAGGAAAGGGGAAGTGTTCAGGTTTTTGCCCCGCCCTACGCGATCATCTTGCTATTTTAGTAGATGGAACCGTTGTTCCTTGTTGTTTAGATAATAATGGTCTTATTCGTTTAGGAAATTTATTTTCAGAGGATTTAGAGTCTATCATTTATAGTTATTCTTATCAGAAAATGTTAAATGCTTTTAAGGATAATAAAAGAATTTATTCTATATGTCAAAAATGTGATTTTTATCAGAATAAGCTTTAAAAAAGTGTTAATCTCCCCTCTTTAGCTTTTTAAGAAAGAGGGGGAGAATTGGGGATGCATAAAAAAAAGAGAGTTAATTTTTTGTGTATTACTTATCAGAATTTAAAATGAAAGATAATTTTAGAGTAATAATTAATTTGTTTTATGCAATATATGAGGTATGATTTTATGAAGAAAATTAGATAAATTTATGATAAATAAATTTAAAAATCTATAATTATTTAATAGTTATTAGTTATTTTTTTTATAAGTTATAAATTTCAGATAATATGTATTATGTTAACTTGTAGTTTTCAAATATATAGATTTACTATTCATTGTAGTCTTCTCAAACTTTTCTTTTATCTTATCTTTATCGATATTAAACATTAAAGTTTCTTCATCAAAATCAGCATATTCCATTGTGGGTCGTTCAAGTACTTTAGAACACCAATAACGTTTTTTATAGCATAAATTAATCAATTCTTTCGTAATATATTTTGAGATATAAACACTCACGGCTTCCAGATTCGTAACTTTTGAAACTGTTGTATACCCGTACTTATAGTTCGCTAAGTTATAGATTTGTAAGCCGTTTCGTTTTATTAATCTTCCCGTATGAGGGTTTCTAGCTTCTGTTAACTTCCAATTTGGAACGTTTGCAAATATTCCGTGAAAATGTATTCGTCCACTTTTTGGATGAGGTTCAGGAGCTAAGATATATCTCATGTTTGGGTTTTGATGTTTCATATTATTTAACCATTTAGCTAAGTTTTCCGAAACTTGATCATAATTATTTGCGTTTACTTTTTTATCATCAAATGTTAAAGTAACAAAATATTCCCATGCTTCAATTATTCCATTATGATAAGCTAATTCGATAATAGCTTGTTTTGTGCGATAGAGGTTTTTAAATCTTTGATATTCCCTACTCTTCTCTATTTCTTCCTTATCTTTTTGTTTTCCACCTTTAACTTTTTCTTTAGGAAAACCTTTATTGTTAACATAAGAATGAAATTCAATGTTTTTATCACCGTTTGCGTAAGTCTTAACCTTTGTATTATAACTAAAAATTGTTAAATGACTTGTGTCACTCTTATACCTAGAAACATCCATAAAACCTCAGTTTCTTATTTTAAAAATTCCGTTATGTGAACCTTTAGTCTAGTAAGAGGTTCACTTTTTGCACAAAAAACACAAATAACCTTATAGTCGTAGTAGAAGTTTATTTGCTACCTTCTCTACCCTATTTCTTTTAAAATATACTAACCCAGATTTTTCTAATACATAGACGATAAAATTTGTCTTCATGTTCTAATAAATAAGAACGCGCAGAATCTAAATGACGAAATGCTCGAATAATTCTACAAGAATGGCCACACCAATTTTCTAAAATATAAACATAAAAACCTTTTTTCATAAAATTTCTCCTTTCTATACTTTTTGAAAAAAGTATCAAAAACTTTTTATCTCTCGTCGAGTGGGCATACCAAACGAAAAAAAATTGCATTGTTTTTCGTTTAGATTACACCATTTTCTTTGGTTTTAGACGTGTAAATTACGAAATCCGGCATATTCTCCCTACACTACGTTTCAGTCCGATATTCCGTTTTCTTTATTGACACTTCATGTTCTTTCTTCACTAGAGGTTGAGATTTGTTCAAAAGTGTCATAACTTTCAGCAATACAACGATTGCATTTTGAAATAGTCTTCTCTACTATTGGTGCTACATATTCATTATCTAAATTTGTTCATTTGATGTTATCAAAGGCTTATAGTATTGCTTAAAACTTGTTTAAATACTAAAAATAAGAATGTTAGTGAAATATTGGTTAATCAATATTAAAAAAGGATAACGCTTCTTAAATCACGTTTAAACAGTCTTTAAAGGGATATTAGCAAATTATTAATATAATTGACGTATTTTAAATTAGTAGCAACTATGAGCTTACTATCAAGTAAATAAATCAATAAATAAAATGTTAAGCTAAAAATGTGTGTATGTGTTCCGCGAGGAATGTCGCGGAACCACACCACACATTCATTATTCTTTTTCATAAACATCAGTTAAAGTTATTTTTTCAGTTATCAAAGCAATTGAATTTTCAACTGTAGGTCTTTTGAATATTTCGTTATCTAATTCAAATTCTATTTTACTTAATAAATTAGAATACTTTTCCGGAAATGATATATATGCATTAAGCATTGATATAAATTCAAAAAGTAAAAGTAAATTTCTATCTACTTCGTAAGAAAAACTTATTTTATCAACATTATCTTTCATTGTTTACTACCTCTTCATTCTCATAACCAACTAAATACAGTTCGTAACCTTTGACCTCCCCTATATCAGTAATATTCCCTAAATAAAAATTATTGTTAAGTATTTCCTCTATTGCAAGTAAATGAGGTGTAATCTCTTTATTTTTAGGGCAATTATTTTCAAATAAGTAAAGAAAGTCTAAAGCCCTATCATATTCTCGACTCACTTTTATTTTTCTAATATTTTTTTTTAGATCTAAATTTGTATTTTCCATAAATTTCCTCTTTCTAATTGAGTTTATAACCACAAAAGAGGTTTCCATTTTAATTAATTTTTGCTATAATCAAAGAGAACTCTTTTATGGGTTCAACTCTAGATAGATTTGTGTCTCTGTCTGTCAAAACTAAGCACAAATTCTATCTTTTTATTTTTCTTTTTTTACTAAGTATCTAATATACTCAGATACTGACATATTTTGCAATTTTGCTTTCTTTTGAAGAATGTCAGATTCTTCTTTTGAAAATCTAATGGTATATCTTACTTCTTTACCATTTTTCTTTTTGCTTCCTTTTATCATATCACCTTCCTACTCTGTCTGACTTATTTATCATAACATTATGTCAGACACAATACAAGAAAAAATAAAAAAATACACAAGAAATTTGCATATTTTTAAAAAATGTGTATAATATATTACAGGACAAACAAAAAGAGACATACTTGATTCCGAAAGTCAGGTGTTCTCAGTCCATAAGTTTGGTGGAACACCTATTCAGTGATGAGTAGGCGTTCTTTTTTAATGGCTTTTTGGTGGATTCGTAATCTTGTCTATTAAGACTAAAATAACGATAAGAGCAACTAAGTACTCCATTATATCCTCTCATAGGACCACCTCCCTCCTGTATTTAAAAAAATAAGGACTGAGGTTAAACACCTAACGTATCAAATATATCTCAATGACATTATAATACATAATCTAACAAAATAACAATAAAAAAAGGAACACTTTGCACAAAAAAGCTTGATGCATAAATTTTAAAATAATCGAGGTATGTATTATGTTAACTTGGAGAATACATAAGATAGTGTAATGAATTGTCGGGAAAAGCCAGAAAAGAAAATCAAGATAGATGAA
>CAJTYF010000058.1 GCA_910583945.1 uncultured Bacilli bacterium | reverse complement strand
CTTTATTTACTTAACTTTATTTCTTTCCTTTTCTGATTTTTGCCGGAACTTAAAGAATTCATATTAAAATTCAATTCTAGATTCTATATACTGAGTAAGTTCATCGATAGATAACTTGATTTGTTCCATGGTATCTCGATTTCTTAAAGTAACGGTATTTTTTTCTAACGTTTCATCATCCACAGTAATACAAAATGGAGTACCGACTGCATCACTTCTACGATACCTTTTTCCAATGCTTCCCGATTCATCATAAGAACAATTAAATTTTTTACACAATAACGCATAGATATCGTTGGCTTTTTCGCCATGAACTTTTTTTATTAAAGGTAAGATTGTTGCTTTAATTGGTGCTAAAAATGGATGAATTTTCAAAACTTCTCTCTCCTCGCCATCAATTTTTTCAATAGTATAAGCATCCGTTAAAAATGCTAGTATAACACGATCTAAACCTAAAGCAGGTTCTATACAATAAGGAACATATCTTTCATTAGTTAAAGGGTCTAAATAAGATAAATCCACTCCACTATAATTTTTATGAACCGTTAAATCGTAATCCGTTCGATCAGCAATACCCCAAAGCTCATCAAAACCATGAAGATATTTATATTCAATATCTGTCGTCGCTACACTATAAAAAGACAACTCTTCTTTTGCATGATCCCTAAACCTTAAATTTTCTTTTTTTATTCCTAAACTTTTTAAAAAATCTAAACAAAATTGTTTATAATACCCAAACCATTCTAAATCCGTTCCAGGTTTACAAAAAAATTCCAATTCCATTTGTTCAAATTCGCGAGTTCTAAAAGTAAAATTTCCGGGGGTAATTTCATTTCGAAAACTTTTACCAGTTTGACCAATTCCAAAAGGAACTTTTACTCTCATACTTCTAACAATATTATTAAAATTAACAAACATACCCTGAGCGGTTTCTGGTCTTAAATAAAGCGTTGATTTGGCATCTTCAGTCACCCCTTGGAAAGTTTTAAACATCGTATTAAATTGTCTGATTTCCGTAAAATCAACTTTTCCACAATTAGGACAAGCCACTTGTTCTTCTTGAATAAAAGTTTCTAATCTCTCGTTACTCCAACCGTCGCACTCAACGTCTTCCCCACGATTTTTTAAAAACGCCCCCACCAATTTATCAGCACGGTAACGCATTTTACAATGTTTACAATCCATTAAGGGATCATTAAAATTAGTAACATGTCCTGTTGCCTCCCAAACACGCGGATTCATTAAAATAGCACTTTGAATGCCATAATTATAAGGATTTTCTTGAATAAATTTTTTCCACCACGCTTTTCGAACATTTTCTTTTAATTCTATTCCTAAAGGTCCATAATCAAAAGTATTGGATAACCCTCCATAAATTTCACTTCCTTGAAAAATAAAACCATATTGTTTACAATAATTGATTAAATTGTCCATTGTCATTTTTTCTTTCATAAATTCCTCCATTAATTAATTTTAATTTTTTCTTCATTTCTTGCCGGTCCTCTTCTAGTTCTTCAAAATAAGCTAAAGTTTCTAAAACTTCATAAGTCTCTTTTAATTTAATACCTAACGCTTCTCTTATATATGGAAGCAGAACAATTGGAAAAAGAATATGTATATTTCCCTTTTTCAAAACAAACATTCCTTTAAATTGAATTTCTTTCGTAATCGTATCTCGCCGAAACAGTCGTTTTAATATGACAGAATGCTCATTTAACATTAAAACCGAATCTAAAAACATAGACAAAAACTGTCGTCCCCGAACCGTCAACATTTTATCATGAGACAAAAAAGAAAAGGTAATCGTATCTTGTTCTTTATTTTGATTAAAAAAGGTGGCATTTTCTCTAGTCAAAGGAAAACACTTTAATTTGTATCTTCGTACTTTCTCTTTTTTTTGTAAAAAAAACAAACACCTATTTTGAAAATAATCTTCTTCCATTTCTATAATCAAGTCCCAAATAGGACTACAATCCCCAATAATTTGTAAAACAGCTCCCTTTGAATCACGAAAGCAAATACAATTTTCCACCATAAAATACGAAATAAAATGGTTCTCTTTATACTCTTTGACCAATTCTTTTATAAAATCGACTTCCTGCGAATTTGTCATATCTTCTTGCGAAACGATAGCCAAAGACCGACTATTAAGGTAATCAAACCCTACTATACGCTCAGTCATATTAATAAAAAGATAAGTATACGGCAAAGTTCGATACTTTTTATTATAAAAAATCAACAAATCACCTCCCACAAAACAGAAAAAGACTAAAGAAACTTAAGGGACGAAATAAATTCCGCGGTTCCACCCTAATTATTCTTTAGTCGAATCACTTTTTACTATATAGCTCAGAGTTTTCCATACTCTTCTTCGCTTTTATAACTAAATTATATAAAAACACTTTGAAAAAATCAAGAATAAATATTTAAAAATCATGCAAACATCCTTAACAATAATTTCTTGAAAACAATCTTCGAATAGACGAGCCAACCGCTCTACCTAAATCAAGAACTGTATTAATCATTCGGGCCACCGCATTCAAAGCAGTAATGGTTAACGCACCACCTTTTAATTCATATAAATCTTTACTATTTAAAATCATACTAAACCTCCTACGAATGACACTTTAAAGGACGTAAAAATCCATCTAGAACCCCCGCTAGAAAGACCCCTACAGCAGTAAGTGCCGCAAGCAATTTATACCCGCCTCCAACAATTTGTTCCAATTCTTTTTCTTCTAAAATCATAAACTTCACCTTTCTACAATAATTTTCCAAATTTTTTTAATCACTTTTTCTTTGTTTTTCAAAAGCTGTATTTCCACAACATCATTATTTTTCCCTTTATATTCTTTTAGCTTTAGTGTAAAATCATGAAAAGTATTATTTAAATAATCAGACTGTATTTCTCCAATGGTTATATCTTCAATTTCATATTTCAAAGTCCCCACTTTAACAAATTGAGAATCAAATCTCATCGAGGTCGGTAAGTAAAAATGCATTTTACACGACGTATCACAACGCACTTGTGCACTTAATGAATAACTATCATAAGTTTCGTAAAAACTAAGGAAACCAAACAATGAAATTAAAAGAAGTATCAACCCTATAAACAGACTTGTTTTTAACGTCATTTTATACTTTAAATAACGAGGCAAATTATATTTCAAATAATCATTCATAATGCCTCTTTAAAATCATAAATCGAATCAAAATACCTTTCATGCTCTTTATGACTCACATAGATAACCGTTTTATCTTTTAAATAAGCTTTTAAATTTTGAATAATCTTAATTTCTAACTCATTATTTAATTCGCTTAAGGCCTCATCAAGAATTAAAATTTGAAACTCATTTAATAAAGCTCGGGCCAAAATAATCCTTTGCTTTTCTCCACCTGACAAATTTGTAGCATCTTTTAAAATAAATGTCTCATAACGTAAAGGCTTATTATTAAGAATACTTTCTATTTCGCAAATGGTAGCAATTTCCCTGAATTTTTGTTCTTCTACTTTGCGATCTAATAGAATATTATTCTTTATTGTGTCTTGCAGTAAACATTCTTTTTGACTAATATAAGTAATATTTTTACGTAACGTATTTAGGCTATAATCCACTATAGGAGTATTACCAATTTTAATCATCCCATTTTCTACTTTAAGTAAACCGCTTATCATTTGGCACAAAGTAGATTTACCACACCCACTTGGACCTTTAAAATAAACAAATTGATTTTTTGGAACTTTAAGAGAAAAATGATTAAAAATCTTTCGAAAAGGTTGATAAGAAAAATTTAAATTAGAAATTGAAATGGCTCCATTTTCAAAAACATTTAATCCCTTATCTTTTTCTTCTTCCTCGATAAGATAAAAATCATTTAATTTTTTGATACTCACTTTTATGTAACTTAAACTAGGAAGAAATTGAATCATGCTTTTAAAAGGCTGAACAAAAAAAGGCATCAAATTTTCAAAAGTAATTAAATCAATTAATGAAAGTTTTCCATCCACACCTAATAAAATGCCAACAGACAGAATTGAAAAATGTAAAATCTCTTCTAATCCAAAAGTCCAAACTTGTGACGTTAAAATTTTTTCATTTAATTGATGAAGAAAATACAAATATTTAAGACAACTTTTTTCAATTTTTTTAAATACAGAATCCGTAAGGTTTAAATTTTTCATAGTCAAAAAGAAGTCTAAATTTTCTACCACCGTCGATTGAAAAAAAATTTCACTTTCATTAGTAATTAAAGCTTTTTTATCTAAAATCTTTCCAGAAATCATTCCAATAACCACATATAATAAAACAAAAGAACAAAGAATAAAAAACAAATGTTTATTAATGTAAAATAGAATCATTCCTACACTAAAAGCTAAGACAGAATCAAGACAAAGAGTAATCATCAGTTCAGAAAAAACAGACTGTATCCCTTCTAATTCTTTTAAACGAACCATAATTTCTCCTGTTGTTCTATCTTTAATAAAATAATTAGGAAGCAAAAACAAATGTTTTAAAAAGTCATAATAAAGAAGCCCATCAAACTTTTTATTAAAAAGATTTTTATAATAATTTCTTAGAAAATACACGCCTAATTTTATTACATTAAACGCTAAAAATACAAAGATAAATAATAAAATAACTTTTTTTTCTTCATTTTGATTAAGAGTATTTACCAAAATTTTATAATAATAACCAGTCAAAACTGTTAAAAAAGTAAAGATAAAACTTAAAAAAATAACACGCCAAACTAATTTCTTCTCCCTTTGAAAAATCGTCTGAATCATTTTTAGAAATTGATTTTGTTTTTTAGTTTTGGGTAGTGGGTATTTTGGATATAAAATAATTAAATTTTTCGACCAAATTCCTAAAAATTCTTCTTTTTTCATTTTGATATTTCCACGAGCAGGATCCATTAAACAAATGTAGTCTTTAAAAACTTTATAAATGACAACAAAATGGTTAAGCTGATTAATCGTAACATGAGCAATTGCGGGTAAAACAACATCTTTTAAATCATTTAAAGCCTTTAAATTTAGTCCATAAGAATCAAAACCATATTGTATAGCAGTTTTTACTAAATGATAAGCAGTGGTTCCATTCAAATTCGTTTCGGTATCCAGGCGTAAAGTTTCTAATGGTACATACCCTTCATAGTATTGAATAATAGATTGTAAACAACAAACACCACAATCTTTTAAATCCTGTTGCTTCACAACTATACTTTTCTTTTTCATTTTTTTCGCCTCCTACTATTATATATACCCCCTAAATTGGTCATTTCCTTTTTTTCATATTAAAAAATTAAAAAAAGCTTTAAACCATTAAGTTTAAAACTTTTAATATTAATTCCATAATTGAAACTTACCTGTAATTTCATTGACATCTTTCGTATCACCATAAATGATAGCTCCTAAATAGTCCAACTGATTGTTTTCTTTTTCCTGAATAGAATGAACAAGTTCTTCATCCGTTCTAGTTTCTAACATTTCCTTAGGATAATCCGCAACTAATAAATTTAGATTACTTTTTGCTTTATCAATAACCATTTTTAACTTTCCAGCTTTTACCTTAGTAATAATAAATGGAAAACGACTAATTCCTAAATGTTGTATTTTAGATTTATCGATTAAAATAGGTTCTCCCATAATATCTTGATTAGAATACTTTCCAATAGAGATAGATAGATGTCCTATCACATTAAGTGCAACAGAAAGTTCCACGGTGGTTGCCAAAATAGCAACTATTTTTTTGTCTTCATAATTCATATTAAATCTCCTTCATTTCATATTTTCTAAAATAAAGAAGTCAAAACATTTTCTAAAATCTCTATTTTTGCCCACAAATCTCCTCCATGCATTCTTCTCGGATACTTAAGCATTTTTTTACCTTCCCTTCAAAAAAATTTATAAAAAATACTCAATATTAATTTTTTCCTTATTTAAAACCGCATTAAACAAATTAACCTTCCTCTGATTACAAATTGACACAAGAACAATAAAAAACATCCGCTAATTCTTCTTCAACACAATCATAATGATGTATTTTATTCTTATTAATACTCATAGTTGTTTTTTCTTTTCGAATAGCATTAGTAAGTTCTCCTACTTCCTCAGTCATAAGTAATAAAGTTTGTTCAACAGGTTGAACACCAAATCCCCTCATATCAATTACTTTTTTTACATATTCTTGAATGGTATTCAGACTATCTTTAGAATCTAATAATTCATATAGTTTCCTTTGTTCATTCATTTAAATACGCTCCAAAGCCAGTACCAAACATTGTTTTGTATGCAAATAAAAAATGTAGATTGGAATTAATTTTTATACTTAAATTGAACTTGAATAGGCAATTCATCGTAGCTTACTTCTTCCCACTTATAGACACCTCTAAGGAAGAAATAATTTACCTTCACATAAGCATCTTCTTTTAATTCACGATTTGTTCCTAACTTTATTTCTTTAGATTTACCATTTTCATCATACATTGTTAAAGTGTATTCATACTTCATGCCACCATGTATGTCAATTACTCCACCCTTTGAATCGATTTGTTCTAATTTAGTGTTGTCTATCTGTGTATAATAAACAAAATCATGCACAAAGATGTAATAATAGGATAATCCACAAATTGCTATAAATAGGATTACACCTAATAATATTGATATTTTTCCTTTTATTCCCACTTTAATCACCTGGTACCATATAAGTGTAATATTTAATTCAGCATTGAATTGATTATTACAC
>CAJTYF010000057.1 GCA_910583945.1 uncultured Bacilli bacterium | reverse complement strand
GATAACACTGTTCAAGAATTGCGATAAGTGAGCGTGGGCTGGCAATTACTGTGTTGTTAAGTGTTGCCAAGTATTGATTACCATTTTCAGTTTTCATTCTAATTCCCAATCTTCTTGCTTGAGCATCTCCTAAAGTAGAACAAGAACCAACTTCAAAATATTTTTGTTGTCTTGGACTCCATGCTTCAACATCACAAGATTTTACTTTTAAATCTGCTAAATCTCCACTACAACATTCTAAAGTTCTAACAGATAAACCCATACTCCTAAAGAATTCTACTGTATAACTCCACATTTTGTTATACCATTCCATAGCATCTTCAGGTTTACATAGAACTACCATCTCTTGTTTTTCAAATTGATGAACTCTGTATAATCCTCTTTCTTCAAGACCATGAGCTCCAACTTCTTTTCTAAAACATGGAGAATAACTTGTCATAGCTATTGGTAATTCTTTTTCATCTATTATTTGACCTTTAAATTTACCAATCATACTATGTTCGCTTGTTCCAATTAAGTATAAATCTTCGCCTTCAATTTTATACATCATAGCATCCATTTCTGCAAATGACATAACACCAGTTACAACATCACTACGAATCATAAATGGTGGTATTGCATAAGTAAATCCTTTACTTATCATAAAATCTCTAGCATAAGCAATAGTTGCTTCATGTAATCTAGCAATATCTCCAATTAAATAATAGAATCCATTACCACTTGTTCTGCCTGCACTATCTTTGTCAAGACCACCTAATGCTTCACATATATCAGCATGATATGGGATTTCATAATCACGAACAAATGGTTCTCCATATTTTTCTATTTCTACATTTTCGCTATCATCTTTTCCAATAGGTACACTATCATCAATTATTTGTGGAATAATCATCATTTTGCTTTTTAAAGTTTCTGATAATTCTTGTTCTTCTTTTTCTATACTTTCTAGTTGACCATTGATTTCTACAACTCGTTGTTTTTTAGCATTTGCTTCATCAACTTTCTTTTCTCTAAACAAAACACCAATTTCATCACTTGTAGCATTTCTTTCTTGTCTTAAAGTATCCCCATTTGATTTTAATTCTCTAATTCTTTGATCTAATTCAACTACCTCATCTACTAAAGGTAATTTTTCATCTTGAAATTTCTTTTTAATATTTTCCTTTACTTTGTCCTTATTTTCCCTTACAAATTTTATATCTAACATTTCCAATCTTCCTTTCTTACTAAGTATTATACCTCAACCATTTTTTTGTATATTTGTGAGAATTTTTAGTAATTGCCTTTATACACAAACAGCAACAATAACTTTCACATTTTCTAGATAAAATTTAACATTATTTTCGTTAATTGTTAAGCACTTATGAGAGTCGATTTTGCTTGAGAATTCAAGGATTTCAACCAATTTCCTATTTGAGTGCATATGGCTACTACAGGATCATTTAAAGTATGGGCGTACACTTTCTCACCCTTTTCATTTTTATAACGAATACCAAGTCTTCTTGCTTGAGCATCGGTTAAATTAGAACAAGAACAAACTTCAAAGTATTTCTTTTGTCTAGGACTCCACGCTTCAATATCACAAGAACGATATTTTAAATCCGCTAAATCACCACTACAACAAACAAGTTTACGAACTGGAATGTCTAAACTACGAAACATTTCAACGGAAAACTGCCACATTTTTTCGTACCATTTCTCACTCTCTTCAGGTTTACAAATTACGACCATTTCCTGTTTTTCAAACTGGTGAATACGATAAACACCTCTTTCTTCGATGCCATGGGCTCCTACTTCTTTACGAAAACAAGGTGAATAAGAAGTCATCGTAATGGGAAGTTCACTTTCTTTAATGATTTGATCTTTAAATTTTGCAATCATACTGTGTTCACTGGTTCCAATTAAATACAAATCTTCTCCCTCAATCTTATACATCATCGCATCTTTTTCTTCAAAAGACATGACCCCATCCACAGCATCGCCATGAATCATATAAGGTGGAATACAATATGTAAATCCTTTATCAATCATAAAATCTCTCGCATAGGCTAAAACCGCTGAATGAAGTCTTGCTATATCTCCCATTAAATAGTAAAAGCCATTTCCACTTACACGTCCTGCTGCTTCTTTATCAAGTCCGTTAAAACGCTCCATAATCTCACTATGATAAGGCACTTCAAAATCAGGAACAATTGGTTCTCCAAAACGAGCCTCTTCCACGTTTTTGGTATCATCTTCACCAATCGGAACATCATCCGCAATAATATTGGGAATCAACATCATATTCTTTTTAATTTTTTCTCTTAAAGACTCTTCCTTTATTTCTAATACATCAATTTTTTCTTTCATATCAGATACTTTATTTTTAAGTTCTTCGGCTTCTTCTGTCTTTTGTTCACGCATCAATTTGCCAATTTCACCACTCATTTTATTTCGTTCACTTTTTAACCCATCAGCTTCTGTTTGTAATTCTCGTAGTACTTTATCATCCTTATAAATTTCATCCACCAAAGCATTTTTATGTTCTTGAAACTTCTTTTTATTATTTTCTTTAACCAATTCTCTATTTTCTCTAATTAACTTTATATCTATCATAACTCTACTCTCGCTTTCTTATAATTTATTACAAGTATAACACATATTTATGACAAAATAATAGAAAAGTGATATACTATAAATAGTTTTAATTCATTTTTTATCATGACCTTTTTGGAAAAATAAAGAACTAATTAAAATAAAATTTCAAAGGAGGTCAAAAATATGCAAGACAAAAAAATAAAATGCAAAGTATGTGGAATAGATTTCGATTTTACAACTGGACAACAAGAATATTTTAAACTTCACAATTTAAGTGAACCAAAGAAATGTAAATCTTGTAAAGAAAAAGAAAAACAAGAAAAAACAAACAACACGTATACATTTAAAAAAGTGGCTTAACAGCACTTTTTTTCTTTTATCTTTTTTATTAGGAGTTCCTTACGATACTCCACTAAACTAGGGGTATAATTTTCAATCTCTTTTTTAATAAAATCAAGAGAAAGTAAGAAATATTCAGACACCTTTGATTGAAATAATAAATTAAATAAATTATATTTAGAAATACCCGTCTTTTCTAAATCATAATCAATATCAATATCTATCGCGTTTAAAATAGAAAAACAAAGCCAAAGTAAATAAAATATGGAATCTCCAACATTAAAGTAATTAAATCTCAACATAGCCGAATCAAGATCTAATAATTTCAAATCATTTTTAAATAACAAATTCTTGGAATGCCAATCTGCATACAAAATTTTATTTTTAAGTAAAGTTTCATAAATTTCTACAACTTGGAAAGCCAATTGTTATCTTTCTAAAAGAGAACAATCTGATTTTAAGACTTCATATAAAGTGGGATAATCTTCATAGAATTCCATACTGTAAGCAAAAAAGAACTCATTGTCATAATAAGTTTCGTAATAAAGATCAAAAATTTGAACACAAAAATCATAATTTTGATTATGGAAAAATTCCATCATAGGTTGCTTTGAATAAGAAAAATGAGCACTAAATAATTTATAAAGTCGCTCATCTATTAATTGAAGTTCCCCTTCGCTATTTTGAAGTTCACACCCTAAATAATCTTGTAATAAAACACCTTTTAATAATAGTTCTTGCCTTGTCGTATGAATATGAGCCATAAAAAAAACTCTAAACAAGTTATTATTTTAAAATAAAAAGAACCTTAAAACAAGAAAAAAAGACTTTTTTAAAATCTTTTCTCTTTAATTTCTTCTTTTATAAATTCTATAAATTCTTTTTTAGAAACGGTTATTTGTTCTTCACTTCCATATTTTCGGTAAGTGACTAAATCACTTTCTACTTCCTTGTTTCCTATAACTAAGGTAAAAGGAATCTTTTTTAAAATACTATCGCGCATTCTGTACCCTACTTTTTCTTCGCGTTCATCCAGTTCAACACGAATGTTTTCTTCGCTCAGTAAATCAAATAAACTTCTAGCATATTCTAAGTGATAGGTATTATTAACGGGCAAAATATTGACTTGTATTGGGCTCATCCAAGTTGGTAAAACGCCTTTTGTTTCTTCTAAATAATAAGCGATAAAGCGATCAATTGAACCAAATACCGCTCTATGAATAACAACAGGTGTTTTCTTACTACCATCTTTGTCGACATAAGTTAAATCAAACTTTGCTGGTAAACAAAAGTCAAGTTGACACGTTGATAATGTGTATTCATTTCCTACTGCTGGTTTTACTTGCACGTCTAATTTAGGTCCATAAAAGGCTGCTTCACCGATTTTTTCAATGTAAGGTATACCAATTTCATCTAAAACCTCTCTTAGTTTATTCTCCGCATTATTCCACATTTCATCGTCAGGATGATATTTTTTTGTGTCTTCAGTGTCTCTTAAAGACAATTCAAAGTGATAATTGGTAATCTTTAATTCTTTATAGACTTCTAAAATTAAATTTACAACACTTTTAAATTCACTACCAATTTGTTCTGGCGTCACAAATAAATGGGCATCGTTTTGGCAAAAACTACGCACACGTTCAATTCCTTTTAAAGCCCCACTTGCTTCATAACGGCAATCTCTTGCGATTTCTCCCACACGAAGTGGTAAATCACGATAAGAATGAATGTCATTGGCATAAATCATCATATGATGTGGACAATTCATCGGACGAAGCACAAACTCTTCACCATCCACTTCCATTTTAGGAAACATATTTTCTTGATAGTGTTCCCAGTGACCACTTGTTTTATAAAGTTCGACATTGCCAAGAGGGGGTGTTAAAACATGTTTATATCCAAGTTTATGTTCTTTTCCTTTAATATAGTTTTCTAACTCTTCCCATAAAATATAGCCATTTGGTAAATACATAGGAAGCCCTTTTCCGACTAAATCATTGGTAACAAAAATCCCTAAATCTTTCCCAAGCTTTCGATGATCTCTTAATTTGGCTTCTTCTAATTCAGTCAAATAGGCATTTAACTCTTCTTCTGTTCGAAAACAGACACCATAAATTCTCTGTAAAACTTTATTGTTGACGTCTCCTTTCCAGTATGCCCCACTAAACTTAATGAGTTTAAAATACTTGCATTCTTTCACACTTTCAACATGAGGTCCCCGACAAAGATCCGTAAAATCCCCTTGCGTATAAGTAGAAATGACTGTATTCTCTTCATCCATACGTTCAATTAAATCCAATTTATAAGGATCATCTTTAAATTTTTCAAAGGCTTCCTTCTTACTAATTTCATTTCTTACAATTCTTTTACCATCCTTAGCAATCTTTTTCATTTCTTTGGTTAGGGCTTCAATATCTTCATCATTGATGACTTTATCCCCTAAATCCACATCATAGTAAAATCCCGTTTCAATAACTGGTCCTACCCAAAACTTTGCCTCTGGATACAAATGTTTAATCGCCTGGGCCATCATGTGGGCACAACTATGGTTCAACTTATTTAAATCTTCATTTTCTTTAAAATTTATCATTTTTTATTCCTTCTTTCTATAATTTAAATGATTCTTTTTCTTCTTCATTTAAATAACTCCCTTGTTCTCTATTAAAAATGTTTAAAATTAACAGATCCTTATATCTTTCATAGATATTCATAAATTCATCTTTTTGTCTTTCACTAAAAAACTCTGAACACAAATGTGTATCAAAAAAAACTGGGTAATTATAAATAAAACTTAAATCATTTACTATATCTTTGACATTATAATTATATAAAACAATCACACCACTGAAAAGCAAGACTTGATCAATATGAAAATGGATACCCCAATCGAAATTTAAATTTTGATTTTTAACAAGCTCATAAAATCTTCTTGAATTTTGAAGATGTCTTTTTAAATACTCTGTATGAGAGATTTCGGCATTAATTAAAATCCTTTCTACTTCTCCATCAGGATAAATAAGTATAATCGCTTGACTTCTTATATTGTCATTAGTAAATAAGAATTTATTTTCTTCTATATATTTTTCATAGTCATCGCGTGAAATACCCTCTACTTGATTAAAAGGATATTTTCCAAATTGAAAGTTTTGCTCATCTAGTCTAGCAAGTAATGTTTCTAAGATGACAGTCTGTTTTCTACTTCCCATTCTATTAGGAAGAGAAACTTGAAAATCAAGTTCTGATTCTCCTTTTCTTTCTTCTAAAGATTGAACTGTTAAATCTTCTACCATATTCGCAATTTCAACCATTCCCTTACTAGTTAACTCATTTATCGCTTTGTAATGTTCATGATTGCGACAAGTCTTGATTCTATTTTCCATATATTCTTTAAATCTTTTTGAAATTTTAATTTGTTCTTTAAAATGCTCCATATGATATTCCAATTCATTTCTAAGAATCTCTTCTGCTTCGCCATCAGGATAGATGAGTAAAAGAGCTATTTTTTCTAACAATCTCTTTTTATTTTCCAAAACAAATTCAAAAAAGCTCTGCTCATTTAAATTTTTAAAAGAAAGTTTGTTATTTTGTTCATCAAAAAGTTTTAACCAAACGTATTTAAAATCTATTGAACGAATTAAAATTAAAAATTCCAATAATTGTTTTAAACTTTGAAACGCTGAAGGTAAATAATAAAGAAAGTGTGCATGAAATGTATTTAAGAATGTTTTATCCTCTACAATTTCCCGAATATTCCAATTATATAAAACACAAATATTGTTTGCTGCTAACACTTTATCTAATGGAAAATGATTTATATCATTAATTAAATCCCCACTAATAGAAGCAAATCTTTTCGAATGTTTAATATGTTCTTTTAAATATTCCCAATGAAATTTTAAATCCGTAATAGGTATTTTTTCAACAAACCCATCAGGATAAATTAAAACAATAGCTTGATAATTTAACTCCTCCACACGAAACCTCCTTTCAATAAAAAAGCAACCACTTGCCAAGGAGCAAATGATTGCGGTACCATCCTTTATTTTACTTAATTTTAAGATAACGGTTTTACCCGGGGAGTATGAATCCCTCTTTGAAAGGAGTAATAAATTATACTTTTATTCGTTTACACCTAACACGAACTCTCTATAAAAAGGAAATAATCCATCATGTCTTTCATTAACGATTTACACTAATAGTCTAGCACTTGAACATTTTTATGTCAATATTTGAAATATTATTTTTTTGCTTAAAAATCTAAATTTATCAAAATTGCTTACAATTTAACTTTTTTATTTTATCCTATATATCGACATTTTTTACT
>CAJTYF010000056.1 GCA_910583945.1 uncultured Bacilli bacterium | reverse complement strand
ATTTTTTCATTTAAAAACCTCATTTCTCTTTGTCCAAGAAACGGGGTTCATAACAGTTGTTTACGACAAGATATATAGGGGGTTATGAATTTTGACAATGGACTTAAAGTCCTTACAAAATAAGAAAGGAAATGATGAAAATATGATATTTAAAAAGAAAAAAGAATTTAGAAATTTACAATATGGAAAATGTTATTTACTTAACAAAAAGAAAGATTATTATTTAGTTTATATAAGTGATTGTTTTATGCATTATGTTGTTTGTAATTACATAGATAGTATGGGAACAATGATGAATCAAGAATTTTTTGAAGATATAAAAAGTGCAAAAAGATATTTTAAAGCAAAATGTAGAGGTAAAAAATGATAGAGAGTGAGATGGGATTATCTTACTCTTTTCATTTGGGTAACGATAAAAATAAAACAAAAAAAGCAAGGCAATCAGCAAAGAATAATGCAAGTAATATGACTTCTTTTAGTAATAATGCTATACAAAATATTAGAGGGCTTGGAAAAGTTAATCATCATAATTTACGAAAATATGATAATAACAGGGAACTAATAAAAACCATAAAAGGAACGAATGATATTGTTAATGATGTAAAAGATTTATATAAATTAGAATTTGAAAATGCAAGAATAGAATATAACAATAAACAAACAAGAGATGATAGAAAAATAAAAGACTACTTTTATAAAATTAGTGATGATAGCAAACACGATCTTGCTTGTGAAATTATTATTGAACTTGGAGATATGCATTTTTGGGAGAATAAATCACAAGAAGAAAAATATAAAATGGTAGAAGTGTTTACTGAACAAGTGAAAGATTTAGAAGTTATTGTTCCAGAATTTAAGGTAGCCAATGCTACCATACATTTTGATGAATCTAGTCCCCATTTGCACATTGTAGGAGTTGCAATAAAAGACAATTGCAAAACTGGTATGACTAAGCAAGTTGGTAAAACAACAGTATTTACCAAAGAATCATTAAAAATAATCCAAGATAAAATGCGAGAATGTTGTATTAAATCTTACAATAATGTTTATAATCTTAACGAAAAATTAAAAGAAAAGCAAAAAGGAAGAAATAAGGATATATCATCAAAAGATATGGAAGTTTTTAATGAAACCAAAAATAAATTAAGAGAAAATATTAACGAACTAAAAAATGAAGTAAAAGATTTAGAAGATACTAAAAATGATATATCTAGTGAAGTTATTAATCTATCGAATGAAAAAGAATCTATTACTCAAGAAATAGATAAAAAGAAATCATTAAATAGAAAAGTAATTTTGAAAGATAAAGCAACATTACTCAAAGAAAATGAAGAATTACGAGAACAATTAAGTTATGAAAGGAATCAGCATTATCTATATGAAAATTGGTATAACGATTTAAAAGCTAAAACTGATTATTTGATAGATAATATAAAGAAAGTTATTGATAAAGTTCCAACTTTCATTAAAACAATTGTAGATAGATTATTTGGTAGTCAAAGTATGAATTTAAATTTCTTTATCCAACAATATGATGAAGAATATAAAATGAAACAAGAAAAAGAAAGACTAAAAAAACTTAATATATTTAGAAAAAAAAAAAAAGATATTACTTCTATTGAAAACGATATTGACTATCAATATAAAGAAAATAAAAAAGATAAAGATGATTTAGAAAGATAATTTAATAAAATCAATGTAAAATGTGATATAATACATTCAACGAGGGAGGTTTAACTTATGATGGATATTGATAAAAAATTAGAAATGGCTTATAAGTGTTGTAAACCACTAAAAGTTAAATGTATAAAAAAAGAACTTGATACACAATTAGAAGGTTTTACATTTAGAAGTATAGAAAGACAAAATGGCGAATGGATTATCTGTTTTGAAGGTTCAAACGAATCTCATATAATGTTATCAATTTCTTTTAATAAATTAAGTATAATGAAAAATACTGATAGTAAAGCAGAGAGAATTGCTATTGATGAAAACTTATTATTAACAGACAGAGTAATAGATAAAAGACAAAATGGTATTGTTTATTTAATAATTCAAAAACAATTTGCTCCATCAGATAGATTTAATCAAATTGTTCTTACTGATTTAGTTGAACAAAGATTTACTTTTACAAGAGAGAAGATTAATAGTTCAGTGAAAAATGTTGACTTTGATAATATTAGACTAACTAATTTACTTTTAAAATTAAGAATGTTAGAAAGTAAAGTTGATTTAAAAAACCAAAGTGATTTTTATTCTGAATTTTCAACACATATGAATTATTATCTTAATTGTGATGGTGGTAGAAAAATCAAAGATAATATTTACCCAACAAGAACTTATTTAAATGGTGAAGAGGTTTCAAATATATTTGATGTAGATGGTCCAGATAAGTTATATAGAATATTTGATTTATACAATGGCATAATTAATCCTAGAAATGAAACGGATATTAATTCTATCAATTTAGGTTTTCTATCACAAGATGCATTTAATTTTAAAGAATTAAAAGGTATAAGTGAACAAGAAGATTCTTTAGTAGGTACACCTTTAGTAAATGTAGCTGATACATATGCTAATTATTTAAAAGAATTTTTTGAACAAAAATTTGGTTATAAGGGTAGTATAGGGTTTGATAGGAATTCTATGTTATTAGGAATTACATATCAAATGCCAGGACCTGAAAGAGCCAAAAGAGAAATCGAAAGAAAATTAGGAATTCCTTATAGTGAGTTTGAACAACTAGATTTTGATGAACAACAAAAATTAATTGAACTAAAAACAGGCAAAAAATTCAAATATGATTATAGATTATATATAGATGGAATTCCTATGGACGAAGAGCATATTATAACTAGAGAGCAAATTGATAGACAAATAGATGAATTAACACTTAGTAAACCTAAAATGTTTTTAAAAAGATTATTAAAACCATTTGATAAAAAATAATTATTTTAGTATAATTAAAATAGATTTGATATTTATCAATCTACTTTTGTGCAAGAGTTCAAAATAAGCTCTTTTATCGCACCATTGGGAAATTAGTCGAACTATCTCGACTTTCAAATAAACAAGGTTAATTTCGGTTAATCTTTTTTGTTTGTTTTGAAAGGAGTTTGATTAGTTATGCAAATAGTAAAAGAAAAACAAGAAATTTATGAGGAATTAGAAAAGAAAATCAATAACATTCTTAAATTTAATAATATTAAAGCAAAGCTAGAAAATGGTATTATTAGTTTAACAAACACTAATATTGCTTATATAGAGCCTCACAAACTTGAAATAAATGAAATTACTTATCTTTTCTTTAATGAGTGTGAAGATGTTTATATTAATAATTAAACAGGTCTATTCCTTTGAAAGAATTAGAAGGCTTTATCAAGTGTACATTTTAAATACAAATTGAATACGAAAAAAAGCGAAATTCAACCGATTTAGTTTATTGTAATTTAAAGTATAGGTAGTAAAATATGGTAAAATGTTTAAATTCTTGAAAAGGAGGAAATGAATATTGAATAAGAAGAATGCAGCAATCTATTGTCATGTCAGCACAGAGGATCAAGCCCGTGAGGGATATTCTCTACTTGAACAACAAGAAAAATTAAAAGATTTATGTAAATATCGAGATTACAATATCTATGACATTTACGAAGATGCAGGAATATCTGCTAAAGACATGGAACATCGACCACAATTTCAAAAAATGCTAGAAAGTGTTAGAGATGGAAAAGTAGATGTTATCGTTGCTTATAAACTAGATAGATTAACAAGAAGTGTAAGAGATTTAGAAATACTAATTAGTGAGCTAGAAAAATACGAATGTAGTTTAGAATGCGCTATGGATGATATTAATACATCAACTGCAAATGGTAGATTCTTTGTAAGAATGCTTACTGTTTTATCACAACTTGAAATTGAAAGAGTTAGTGAAAGAACTAAGTTTGGTATGGTTGGAGCTATCAAAGATGGACACATTCCTGTAAGAAAAATACTAGGTTTTATGAGAAAAGATAAGAAGTTAATTATTAATCCAGCAGAATCTAACATAGTAGAAAGAATATTTGATTTATATTATAAAGGTAAATCCTACCAACAAATAGCTAATATCTTTAATGATGAAAAAATGCTAAATAAAAAATGGTATGATACTACAATACTAAAAATATTATCTAATCCACTTTATAAGGGAGATTTTATAAGTGGAACTAGAACTGGTAACCCCATCCTTTATGAAAATGTCGTAGAACCTATAATATCTAAAAAACTATGGGAAGAGTGTCAGGAGCAAACCAGAAAAAACGCAAGAAATTATACAAGAAGAAATGATTATATCTTCTTTCAGAAAATCATATGTCCCAATTGTCACAAAATAATGGCTTGCAAAGCTCCAGGTGGAAGTAAAAAGAAATATATTTATTATCAATGTAATAGTTGTAAAACATATATTAGGGAAGATAAATTAATAGAATTATTAGTAGATGAAATAAGCCAAATAATAGAATATGATTCGATTGTTAGAAAATATTTCGCTCCACTTTTAAAACATAAAATCACGAATACTAATGACTTGCTTTCTAAAGAATTAAATAATTTAAAAGATAAAGTAATAAGACTTAAAGATGCCTACTTAAATGAAATCATTAGTTTAGAAGAATATAAAGAAGATAAAAATTATTTAGAAAGTAGAATTAATGATATTAGTAAGAAAATAAAAGCTGAACAAGAACTAGAGCAATATAATTTCACATTTGAAGATATAATGTTAAAAAGAGATATAGAGTATATCAAGTGTTTTATTAACCCATTTTATGAATTAAATTTCCGAGCTAAATGGAGTGAGCTTTCAATATCAGAAAAACAAGGACTAATAACAAGATATATTGATAATATAGAGGTTATTAAGAATGATAAAGATATAAAAATAAAACAAATTAATTTTAGAAAAACATTTATTGAAGAATATGCCAATCTATTTAATAATGGTGGTATCAATAGAAATCAAGTAATAAAAGAAAATTATGTACCTATAAATATTGAAGTATCAGCCCCAATGACTAGAGAAAAAATTAAAAAGTATATTAAAAAATTACAATTAAGCTTTCCTATTGATTATCAAGAATTAAAGAAAGAACAAGTTAATGATCAACAATTTATGCTCAAATATAATAAAGGTAATTACTTTAATGAACCATTTAAATTAATACCCATCATTGATAAATTTAAAATAACGAGTTATGGATTAATAGAAATTCCCGTTAGTCCAATAAATATTATAAATGTAAATATGTAAGGTACATATTTTTGTACCAACTAAGGTTATATATTTCTTTTAAAAATATCAAATTTTGGTACAAATTGGTTAGTTTTTAGGTATGAAAAGCGGGTTATTTGTAATACATTTGTAAAACAACTAACCCTTTTTATATAATTTTTTCTATTTTCTTGTAATACGAAAGTAAAACAAAAAAGATTTTGTAATACAATTCAAAATCTAAGAAACCCTTTATTTTAGGGATAAACTTGCCAGTGGCAAGTTGTTTGTAATACACCCTTATCCTGCTAAAAAAGCAACACTTGATTTGGTACCAAAAAAATAAAAAAGCATTTAGAAAAATTTAAGAAAAATGTACATATAATCTTTAAAAATATTTTAGAAAGTAATATAATTTTATTAGTTGTTCAAATGTGAAAAATTAAATTAATGGAGGTTGTTTTATGAATTGGGAAGAGAAATTAAATAAGTTTTAGAAAATTGGGAATATATGAATGATACTATCGGTATTTTAGTATGTGGTAGTTATATAACTGGCAATCCCTCGACACATTCTGATTTAGATGTTCATATTATTTTAAATGAAAAAGTAAATTATAGAGAAAGAGGGAATAAAATTGTTGATGGATTATTAATTGAATATTTTGCTAATTTAGCAAAACAAATTAGAGAATATTTTAAAGATGATTATAAAAATATTAGAACTATGTCACAAACTCAATTTATAACTGGTAGAATCTTACTTGATAAAACAGGAGAAGTACAAGCACTAAAAGAAGAAGCAAAAAAAATGCTTGATATGCATTATAATGATTTAGATACTAATATTAATGCTTTAAACAAATATGGAATGTGGGATATGCTTGATGATTTGCAAGATTGTTTAGATAATAATCGAGATGATTTTGATTTTATTTATTATTGTAATTTAGATAAACTTGTGTCTTTATATATGAAACAAATAAAAATGGCATATAATAAAAAGACAATACTAGGCAATATAACAAGCGAAATAGTAAGAGATAAATATTTATTAGAAGAGCTTCCAGATAAAGACATTAAAGAATTAATCAAAAATTGTATTATTCTTGCAAGTAAAGAAGAACGAATGGAAAATTACGAATTACTTACAAATAAAATATTTAATTTAACTGGTGGTTTTGATATAGATAAATTTAAGTTTAAAAGTTCAGTAGACTGTTAAGTAGTGTATAAATAAATGGTTATTACATATAAAGAGTATACTTAAATCAAGAGGTACCTAGTTTTAACTAGATTAGATTATCACAGATTTATATTTATCAAAGTAAATTGATTTTTGACAAAATAACATAAATATGTTATTATGAATATGTCAAGGAAACTTGCATACAATAAAAAAAGAGGAACATTCGATTCTGCAAGTGAATGTCGCCTCTAATAAAATTAGGTTTGACACTCAATCAGAGATGAAAGAGTGTCATATTTTTATTGCTATTACCAATAAGGTAAGGAGTAATAAAATGATAGCAATGTATCGAAGGACATTTATAATAAAAGTTCTTTTCTTCATTTTTATCCCTCCTTTCTTTCTCAAGATTGGAGGACGACACTCACATCAAATGTTCCTATCAAAATTATATAATAAGTGTGGCATTAAAACAAGCAAACAAGCATTTTTTTTACCTTTTGTGACATTTTTTCCGGAAAGATGTTATAATGGTTGTAGGAATTAACCTTAATACGAATTTCCAAATGTGGTTTACTCACGCACCAGATTGATAGGAAACTCGAACTTCGAGTAAAATAACAAAATAACAAAACGACTTGTAAAAAAGTCGTTTTTATGATATTATGAATATGTCAAGGAAACTTGCATAAAATAAAAAAGAGGAACATTTGAGTCGCAAGTGAATGTCGCCTCTATAAAAAGTGATGACACTCTATCAAAGCTGATGAGTGTCTATTTCTTTATTGCTAACACCAGTAAGGTAGAAAGTAACAAAATGATAGCAATGAGCTTTA
>CAJTYF010000055.1 GCA_910583945.1 uncultured Bacilli bacterium | reverse complement strand
CTATTTCAATTATACACTACTTTTATTTATCAGTCATTATGTTTAACACAACAAACAAAAAAATAACAACAATTTCTCTATAAAATTCCATATTTCTAAATGACCTTTGGCTTTAATTGGAAGTTTTAATGGGTCAATATCTTCTAAAATCCATGCATATCTTCCCTCTTTATAATCTCCACACAGATATTCTTGAGGATTTTCTTTTTTTATCTGTAGAATATACTCATTGGTCATATAAACACAATCTTTTAAAGTTCATTTACAAATAATCATTCCATAATTTAATGGTTCATTTTTAACCAAAGCCAATAATGTTTTATTTTCTTTATCTTTTTTGGCCATTTTAGTAAGACTGGCATGAATATAAAGGCTACCTCGATAATTTGTCTTCCAACTTCTCGTTTCTACTTTTTTCATTATAAGAGTTGCATAGGGTTCAATCAAACTTAAAACCTTCATTTTATTCTCCATAAAAAATCTTTATTCTTGTTTTGCTTTTTTATTTTCTATTTCTTCTTGTTTCATTTTCCTTATTAATCTTGTTTGATTTCTATAATCTAAGAAAAATTCTCCTTGATTTAAAATTTGTTTACATTCTTTAAATTCTTTGATAACTTCTTCGTATCGCTTTCCACCACAAAGACCATGCAAACTATTTTTTAAAACATTTAAATTTAAATATCCGAGGTAATTTCTCGTATCCACCATCATTTTACTTTCTTCTAGAGCCTCTGTTCCAAAATAGCAACTAGCTTTCAAATTAAATAATTGTCTATTAATTATTATGACTTCCTCCCTAGTTAATTTTGATAGATAAGCACATATACCATAATGAAGATTATAAACTTCTTCAGGGGTAAAATCTATCTCTGTTTTATAAAAAGCCATTAAATGATTTTTTTCGAAGTAATTTCTTAATATAAAATTTAAAGTATCGTCATAGATTTTTTCTATTGCTTTGTCGCTTATAGGTTCCATATTTATTTCATAAAATTTTGCCAAAAATTTCGTGTATTTAAAGAAATTTTTTAAATAATTGTTTTCACGATAATCTAGCATTTCTTCATTCCTAACCACTCGATCAATTTTTATTTTACTTTCAAATATTTTAGGATTTTCAACCAGACCATTTTCTAAAATTTTTACTTGATAAGTGATGACTGGGTAAGTATTTCCTTTTTTAAATTTTAGTTTTTTACTTAGTATTTTTGAAGTATAAGGACTTCGTTCTTTCATTTCTTTTAATGCAAAGTCACCATTCAAAATGGAAGTATCGACAACATGTATTCTTAAATAGGTTTCATATTTTTTGTTAAAACCAAAACTAAAAGCATACTTCGTTTTCTCTAAAGCTATGGTATCCATTGGAATCTCACTATTAATTATGTCACTTACAGAAATATTTAATTGTTTAGCCACGTACCAATTTAGAGGATACGATTGTTCTCCAAAATTTTCGATGAATTTTTGGACAGAAGAAGCTACTTTTTCTAAATATTCGCGAGTTAAATTCAATCTTTTGCTGTTTTTAGCGTAAGCACTCATTATTTCCTGATAATTTTTAGTTAAAATATATTTCCTAATTGGCTTTTCTTCTTCCATTGCGGTAAGTTCTTTTTTGATTTTTTCACCGTTACTATAGCCTTTATCTTCTATATAAGTTGTTAACTCTTTGATTCGCGCATTGAAATAGTTTTCTTCGGCTTCTGTTAGTACTAATTCAGGGTTCTGTCTAAACAACTTTATCAACTCATAAAAAAATTTGGGATTTTCATGAACTAATTTTTGATTTCTTAATTCTAATTTTAAATTTTTAATGTAACGATCTAATATTTCAAATAGAATAGGCTCTTCCTCTTTACGAGCATTGATAAAATGAGGATTTGTTTCGACAATTCTTTTAATAAAGAAATAGTTCTTATCGTCATTTAATAATTCATTCAAAATTAAATAATAATATTTATTCTCTTGATTTTTTTCTGTTACTTCTTTTTCACTTGTGTTTCTTATACTTTTTTTCGTTTTATTTTTTAATTGAGCCAAAAAAGTTTTATAACTTTGCAAAATATTTTTTAAATAAAGTATTTCTAATTTTATTTCTTTTAACTCTTTATTTAATTCAATTTCTGTTTTTGATGTAAAAGGAATTTTACTCTTTTTCTCTTTTTTAACTCCCTGTTTTTTTCTCTCTATTTCTTGGCTTTTTTCTTCTTTTCTCTCCTTTTTATTTTTAACTATAGATTCTTTTTGTTTTGTTGCTTTTTGACTGGTTAATTTTTTATATTCTTCTCGTAAACATTCTAGACGGCTTTCTATAATTAAAATTTCATTTTTTATGGCTTTTATTTTTTCGTCTTTACTGGTATCTAAAACCATAAATTCCGTTATTTTTCTCTCTTCTGGAAGCAAAAATTTTTCTTTTTCTACTTTAGGAGTTTCTTTTTTAAGAGTACTATTCTCCTCTTTTTTTTGGTCTAAAATTTCTTGTTTTAAAGATTTTGCTTCACGCATTAATTCTTTGATAAGGCTTAAATCGGCATTTTGTTGTTTTTGATAATAGTTTTTTATGCCAATCAATTCTTTTATTTTTTTATCAACTTTCATTTCTAGTACTTTTATATCTTTATTTTTTAAAGTTTCTAAACTACTATTTATTTCGTTCAATTCTTGTTTTATTTTTTCTAATGTTTCCATAAACCCTCCACTTTTTTCTATTGTATCATAAAAGTGAGGTTATAGATATTTTTTTATTTTTCTTTGTATTCGATATCGTATCGACTTGGTCCCTTAATACATTTTCCTTCTAAAGAAAAACGAGAGGCATGGCAGGGACAATCCCATGTTTTTTCTATTTCATTAAAAATTAAGGTACATCCTAAATGAGGACAGGTACTGTACACAATATATTTTCTTTTTCCATCGTTGTAGAAAGCAACATTTTTCCCATTTTTTTTGGTATAAACTACATTTTCATACCAATCTTTATTTTTTATTATTTTATTTCCAATAAAACTTTTTAAAGAATACAAGGTATTTTTTGTGTATTCTTTCATATGATTGATACTATTGGTTCTTAAAGGACTCATTAGCTCGGTCCACTCATTTTCTTTATTTAAAAGGATGTCTTTGATGATTAAACCTGAAAGAACGCTATTGGTCATGCCCCATGTATTAAAACCTGTTGCAAGGAGTAAATGGTCTTCTTCTTTTTTTATTTTACCGATGTAGGGCATTTTATCGAAGGTAATTAAATCATCGTTGCTCCATAAAAATTTTACTTTTTCTTCAGGAATTTCATCTAATAAATTTTTAAAGTTTTCCTTTTCATTTAAATGATTAGAAATGTTATGAGAATTTCTTAAATAAATTAAGTATTTTTCTTTATCTTGATGATAACGAATAGAGGTACATGGATTTTTACTTGTAATGTAAGTTTTTGCTTCTATTTTATCTTCTTCTAATGCGGCGATGTAAGATTTTTCGGTAGTCGCTTTTAAAGGCATTAAAAAGGGCATCGTAAAAAAAGGATAATGGCAAGCCAATATGACTTTTTGAGCATTTATTTTATTCTTTTCTGTTAAACAAATGAAATTCTCTTTTTCTTTTTTGACTTCTACTATTTTTGTCTTTTCATAAATTTCAATGTTATTTCTGATGAGAATTTCTTTTAAGGCATAAAGGTATTTTATAGGATGAAAAACATAAGTATCTTCTACCGATAGTGCATATAAAAATTGTTCTGTCTGTTCTTTTACTAGTACTCCTAAAGTTTCTAGAATCTTTTTTTCTTGTTTTAATTTTGGTATTTCTTTTTCTTCATTAGCATAAACAAAAGATTCTACTTTTTCTAAATTACAATTTATTTTTTCTTTTTTAATAACGTTTGTTAGTTCCTTTATAGCACTTAATTGGGAAGTTAAATATTTTTTGGCATGTGCTAACGAATATTTTTTAGTTAAGTCACTATAAATCGTTTCTTGCAAGTAATTTATTTTTCCTGTTGTATTTTTTGTGACACCCATTCCAACAAGGGATGCCTCCACAATCGTAATTTTTTTGTTCAATTCTTTTAATTCATAAGCAATAGACGAACCAGTTATTCCCCCACCGATAATTAAAATATCCGTTTCTATATCTTCATTTAATTCTTTTATTTTTTCTTGTTTTATTTCCTGTTCCCATAAACTTTCTTTTTTCATTTCAAATCACCATTCTTATTATGGTCAAAAAAAAAGAAATTATCTTTCTTAAAGTTCTTAAAAGTTAATCATTTATAAAGCCACAATAACACTTATTACAAGAGTTATTTTTTTTTATTGATTTTTAACACTGAAAAAAAGGAAATGACCAATTTTACGTTAATATATAAAGTAGGAGGCATTCATTATGGTTGGAGAAAAGAAAAAGAAGTTTTATAGTGGTAGATACGATATCGTTTTTAAAGAAATAATGTCTAAAGATGGAAATGAAGATTTACTTATTGCTATTTTAGAAACTTGTTTAAATGTGAAAATTAAAAAAATAGTAATTAAGAATAGTGAACAGAATAATCGAAATATCTTTATTAGAAGAAAGATACTCGATTTATTACTTGAAACCAATATAGGTTTAATTGATATAGAAGTGAATAACGGAACTCCCGATTATTTACACAACAGAAATCTAGCATTCTTAAGTAATGTCTATTCTTCTTACACTTTAAGGGGAGAAGAATATGATTTAACGACAAAAATTATTTCTTTAAATTTAACCTACGGAATGAGTAAAAATGAAGAATTAAAAAATAGAGAAATCATTGATATTTATAGGGTAAGTAATAATAAAAATGAGTGTTATGTCGAGAACTTTCTTATTTATGAAATCAATATGGACAAAGTACTTAAGTTTTGGTATTCTAGGGATGAAAAGAAAATAGAAGAATTTAAATACTTAATTATGTTAGGTTTAGACAAAAATGAATTACTTTTATTTTCAAAAGATAGAGAGAGTGTTAAAAAATATATGGAAAATATTATCGAATTAAACAAAGATCCAAGATTTATTGAATACATGACTCGAGAAGAAGACCAAAGAAAATGCTATAATACCGACCTGAATCTTGCTAGAAAAAAAGGCTTGAAAGAAGGAGCAAAGCAAAATGCTATAGAAACTGCTAAAATTATGCTTAAAGATGGTGAAAAAGTAGAAAAAATTATGAAATATACAAATTTATCTATAGAAGAAATTGAAAAGTTAAAGAAAGAAAAATGAGTTAATACTAAAAATAATTTAGCAAAACTCATTTTTTATTTTAATAACTTTTATTTTTGTATGAACCCTACTTGGTATCATTCTTTATTTTTAAATCTCTTTTTACATTTTCATTTTGCTTTTTGTATTCTTGTAATAAATCTTCTGGAATCAATGGTTCTGGTATTTTTATTTTTGGTATTTCTTTAAACATTACATCTAATCTTTCTTGGCCAATTACTGATACAGTAGTCTCTTGTTGTATAGGACATGGGATTAAGTCATAGCTAAAGTGTAAAGTTTCATATAAAAATTGATCAGGCGTTTTAAAGCCTATTTGTATATCTTTATCTGTAAAATTAATACAAAAATATGTTAAAGCTTCTCCTATTTTATATTTATAAAACAACTTATTACTTAATTCAAAAATATTTTGATTTTTAGTATAAAAATTAATTAGTTCATTAATATTACCATTATATTTAATTAACATGCAATTTTGCATAAAATCTTTTTCATCTTCTTTTATTTCTTCATCAAAATGTTGGATAAAAAAGGATGTATTAAAACATGTTTGAAAATCGATTTTAGAGATATTTTCATTTTTTTCAATGTCAATAATAATATATTCTTCACACAAAAATTTTAAAATTAAATATTTTTTTTCTTTATTTTGAATTATTCTTATTTTCTCTAAGCTTTTTCTAGGAAAGAAATATTTTATATTTTTTATACACAACTCACGTAAGGTTTGCCAGGTATCAGCAATAAAAGATAATTTCTCAAGTAAATCCGTTACTAAAATTCCTTCATCACTTTCAAAATATTTGGCAAATAATTGATTTCGTAATGCATCTTTCTTTTCTTTCTCATTCATTTCTTATTCTTCTTTCTCATTTATTTTTTCTTTAATTTGTTGATAACTGTCTACTAAAGTTGTTTCAATATTTTTAGGACAATTTGCGGGCGAAGTACTGGGTAAATAAATGGCTTCAATTTTTGTTTTAGGAAAACAATACTTTTGATATAAATCATAGGCTTTTCTTCCAGTTGTAAAAATAAATTTAATTTGACTTTGTTTTATGATTGTTTTTAAGTTATTTGGGACCACATTCTTTATTGATGTGTCCGAAGAGTTTTCTATTTCACAACTTTTAATAACATCAAATAAAGCAATATGATTACGATATAAAAATTCTTTTTTTTCTTCTATCGTATTCCCTATTTCTTCTTCAAAAATAGCACTTAAAGTTTTCCAAAAGCGATTTTTAGGATGGGCATAATAAAATTTTTCTTCTCTAGATTTTACAGAAGGAAGTGACCCTAAGATTAATACTTCTGAATGTTCATTATAAATAGGCGGTAATTCATGCTTTACTTTCATTTTAACTCACTTCTCTTTTTTGTAATCTTCTCTATTCATCTTCCAATTCCTCACTTATCAAAGACTTATTATAAACGATTTTTAATTAGAATGAAATAACTTTTTAAACTCTTATTTTCCATACCCATTTTTTAAGCATTCTTCACATATTCTTTCATTTCCAACATAATGCACATTTTCGAGTGGAGTTAATAACTCACAACAATCACAGACAACTAGATCAATATAATTTTCAATATTTAAAAGATGAGCTTTTAATAAATTTATTTTTTTTTTTAATTCATTTAATGATTTCAACCTTTTCCCTCCTCTTTTTATTTTATTTTTCGGAGAGTAAATTCTTTCTATTCATTTTTTAATAATTCTAATAAAGGCATCCATTCTTTTTCATTTTCTGTTATGTTTTCAAACAATTCTTCTTTTTTTGGTGAGTCATTTAAAGACGAATTTAAAATAGAAACTAAATTTTCTAAAACGGAAACAAATTTTTCTTCTTTGGTTCGATTTGATGGTCTTTCTATAGTTACAATTATTTTAGAGACGCCTTTTTTCTTTTTTCCTAATTCTTCTATTTTATTTGCGAGAATTTTTTCTTCAACTTGTTTTTTATTAAGCGTTGTGTTATACAAACGGAAGTAAGCGCTTGATAACGCTAACAGATTGATTGCTTCGATAGCGATGGAAGAATTTTCTTTAACTTCTTTAATTATTTGTTTTATTGCTTTAAAGTTTTTCTCAATTTCTGGATTTGCTTTTTTTAATGAACGAGTCGTTATGCTTTCTTCATCAAAAGATAAATCTTTGATGAGTTGACCTATGCAAAAGGTTTGATGGATTCGAAAAGTATTTGTATTATATTTCTGTCTTAAGGCTTGATAGTATCTTTTATCAATTAGATGAAAAGGCTCTAAAGCTTTATCGGTTAAACCGTTCCTTTTGTATTCATCATAAGTTAAATTCCACACTAAAAGATACTCATAGATTGAGTCTTCCTGTTTATTTAAAGTTTCTCCTAAAAATAACGTACAAATCATTTCTAAAAAAGCCACTTCACAGTTTACTCTTTTTTCTTCTGAAAGATTCTTTATTTCTTTATAAAATTTTCTTAAATTTTCTTCTTTTGTCATGATTTTTTCTCCTTCATTCTATAAATTATTCTCAACAGAAGACAATTATAACATAGAAACTTTTTATTTGAAAATCTTTTTTTAGAATTGTTGTGTTAAACATAATGACTGATAAATAAAAGTAGTGTATAATTGAAATAGC
>CAJTYF010000054.1 GCA_910583945.1 uncultured Bacilli bacterium | reverse complement strand
TTGAACGTTGCTTATGTTGAATATATCAATCAGTCTTAATGTTTAACACAACTTTAATTATAAAGCGGGAACAATCAGAATGTGTTGACTACTCTCTCAACATACCTTCGTTCTTTTTAAGCACACATATACTTTCTAGATGCGTTGTTTGTATATTATGAATAGTTGACCTTTACATATTTGGGTATAACTGACTATGTCATAATATACATATCAAATTTGAATTAGGTATTCACAAAAGTACATATTCTGAATATAAAAATCCAAAATCAAAAAATATGATTCAAACCCTTATGCTTAAACAGTTAGCCCAAATTTATGACTATTCAATAGACTGGCTTGTTGGGAGAAGTGAACAAAAATATATAAAAAAGCAAAAGTAGTAACATCAAATTACTACTTTTTTTATAACTCTTTTATAACCTATTCCCCTTACTGTAACGATTTCAAGTTCATCTATTGTATCTAACTTTCTTCTTAAATCGTTTATATAAGTTCTAATCGTATTTTCGTTTATATAATAGTCGTTATCACATATAAGTTCTATCAATTCTTCTTTTACAAATATCTTATTCATATAGTCATCAATATCACTTTGGAATAGGCATTTTTTATCACTATCTTCCAGTTGGTCTGACAATATCATTGTAAGTATTTTATCGTTGCTTGTCTTTAATGCCGCAACAAATTGTTTTAAATTTATACTAATTATCGAGTAATCAAAAATAATTAAGTCTTCGTCTAATTCAAAATTCTAAAAACTTCTTTTTCATCATTGGTAACAAATGCTTCATAATTTTGTTTTAAATAATCGTAGATTCCATATCTTACTTCTGGATCATCTTCTAGTACAAGTAATTTAATCATTATCCCGTTTGATAATATCCTACTTTCCTAATTATTTCAGACAAATATCTCATAAAATGCCCTTCTTTTTTTATTAAAATGAGTTAAATCTAAAACTTATATTTAGTTTCCAAATGTATATGAATATAAAGGATATAACGAAAATAATCTCATATACTCGAAACCCAATAAAACTAATACTAAAGGCACACAAAGTATCAAAAGCCCCAAAAATATAGTTTGAACATTATTTTTTTTCCAAGCAGAAATAGTTAAAATAAGCGTTGCCATAATTATTCCAGAGAAAACTTGGATAAAGATTTTTAATAAAATTAAACCTATCACCAGTATTCCAGATGGCAAATTATGATAAATAGATATATCTTTTGCTGATAGCAAAAAGCCATTTATTGGGAATGAGCTAGAAACACTAATAAATCTACAAACAAATGGTAAAATGCAAAGTAATAAAACAATAATCATGGTTGCCTTGACTTTCGTTTTAATAATTGCTTTTTTTCCTTTTTTTGTCGCTTTTAGTATATTTATTGCCTGATTTTGATACTCAATCGCCATAACGTTACAAAACATAAATATAATACTTAAAGTGAGAAGAATAAAGTCATTAAGTATGCCATCATCCATTACTCCAAATAAATATAAGTATCCAGTATCATAAATATAATTTCCATCATTTTCTTTTACATACTTATCTTGTTCTAATACTTTCTCAAAGGTAGGATAAAAAGCCGTGATACTATACCATTTTACTTTCATTGCTTCTCCAGTTGTATCATTTATCTCACCTCTTGCAATTTGTTCATCAATTTCTGATATTTTTGAAAAGGCTTCATCAAATCTTGATTTTTCTGCTTTAATAAGTTCTGTTTTTTCTTCAGTTGGTTTTCCCTCTAATTTCAACATAATATTTTGATAATATTGCTCTTGAAGTGAAGGACTATATCTTCTTTGTAATTCGTTATAACAGATTAACAGACTAAATATCAAAATAATTATAATTCCTTTATTAGTTATTAAAATTTTATAAAGTTCGTGTTTAAATAAAGAAGTATGCGGTTTAAATTTCAATATAAAGTTTTTAGTAGATCTTTTTAATTCTAAACTTTTACCTTTTAAAAAGAACTTAACACACAAGAAAATTCCCAGTATAAGTAACCCTACTATCATAATCCAAGAAAAAGTTATTCTTGAAATTGGATATTCAAAAAAATTAAAGTTTAAATATGAGCCATATAAATTTTCTGTTTTTAAAATACCAAATATATTTAAGTGCTTTATTATATTAAGATTTGATACTGCTGGTATAATTTTATAAAATAACCAACTTATACCTAAAAATGATATACCTAACATATATGGAAGTATCATACTATCAGAGATAATGCAAATGGCTGTAATAATAGTCCCGATTCCAAATACAATGATTCCTTTTGTTAGTATAGAAATAATAAGATAGTCTAATATGCTTCCATTAAAATTGCTTTCCATATATGGTGCTAAAGATTGCAATTTTATTCCTAAATCATGAAATCCACCAAATATTCCAAAAAACAAATAATTTATCCCAAAAAGCAAAATGCTAAATATGATACAATGAATAAACAAGGCTATAATTTTGGCAAAAATACTATGTACTACTCCATACTTTGTACTACGAGTAACATAAAATAACTTCTTTTCTTTTTCTTCAGTTATTAAATTTCCAATAAATAAAAATGTAATTAAAATCAAAAGTATGTCTGTTCCTATATTTTCAATAGTCGATACGATTGTTTTTGATGGTATAAATTTAACATTACTAGAATTTAACTCTGAATAATCTTTTGCACTTTTCTTTATATTACGAGTAGAAAAATTACTTTCATCTTGATTATTAAATATAGAAATACCCTCTAATTTACCTTTGTCTTTTTTTATACCTTCTAAATAATCATCATATCCTGCTACTTTGACTTGTTCATTATATATTTCATTAATAAAAATTTGTTCTTGCTCTAATGATGATGTGAAATGTAAATAATTTCCTGATTTATATATTTCATAATAGGTTTCAAAAACTCCTGGATTCTCATTCAATTCCTGTTCAACAAAAGAACTTCCGATTTCATTTTTCTGCATATTTAATATATCTATTACAAAATAAATACCATCAACATCTTTTTTTAATTTTTTTACATATTCTTCTTTTTCACTTTCATTCATATTTAATATTTCAGATTGAAACATTTTATAAGAAGAAAGTGATGGTTTTTTTTCATTTTCTAAATTTGTGTACCAAAGGAAAAATATATTTATAATTAACAATAAACAAGTTATAAAAATAAAACTTTTTTTATTCCATATTTTTGTTAATTCAAAATAGATTAAACTCCCCATATCTATTCATCTCCAAATAATTTCATATATACTTCTTCTAAACTAGAAACATTATTTTTTTCACAAAGGGCCTTAACTGAATCCGTATCAATAATCTTTCCTTTTCTAATAAGGATTATTTTATTTGCCACAGACTCAATATCAGATACAACGTGTGTAGAAACTAAAATTATTTTTTCTTTTGATAATGTAGCAATTCTTTCTCTTATTCGCACTCTTTCTTTTGGATCTAACCCTGCAGTAGGTTCATCTAAAACTACTATTTTAGGGTTTCCAAGTATCGCTTGTGCTATTAAAATTCTTTGTTTCATTCCTCCAGAGTATGTTCCTATTTTTTGGTCTTTAACTTCCATCATATTAACATAATTTAAAACTCTTTTAATTTCATTATTTAACTCTTTTTTTGGTATGCCTTTTAAAGTCGCCATATAAGAAAGAAATCTTGTGCCAGAAAAACTATCATACATTCCTTGCTGTTGTGGAGCAAAACCTAGTAAACTTCTATAAGAAGCACCCAACTCATTTATATCTTCTTTATTCCATTTTACATTTCCTTCTGTTGGGCTTAAATTACCCGTTATTATATTCATAAGAGTTGATTTCCCTGCTCCATTTGGACCTAAAAGTCCATATATTCCATTTTCAAAAATCAAATTAACATCTTTAAGGGCTTTTTTATTTTTGTATTCTTTTGAAATATGTTCAAGTTCTAGCAATTTACTCACCTCCATAAACGCTTTTAATATTTTGGAAACTATCTTGACCAGTAAAAAAATCTTCTTTACTAATTACTCCATATTTATTGCTATGAGTTGTCCATGAACCATCACTATTAAAAGTAACATCAGAATCATATATTGCTAAAACTTCTTTTTGAGATGTACTAATTATTTCTATAGAAAATCCTGTACTCTTGTTAACAAGTTTTGATTCTGTCATCTTACCTGTATCTACATCAATAAAATAACTTATAGGATTTTTACCGCTATTTGTTATACATAATAATTTATTATCAATTACTCGATCAACCCAAACACTAGATAAGTTGGCTAAAGTTTCTTCCTTACCAGTTTTTAAATCAATTTTTAAGATTTTGCTATTTCCATCTATGTTATAATACAAATTTTTTTCATCAACCGTATATGTGCGTGAAGGTGATTTCACACGATAAACTTCTTTTAATGTATCATTATCAATATCAAGAAGTGCAAAAACATCAGAAGAATTTTTATACAAATCATCATTATTATGTTTTTCTTCATCAGTCACTTGTCCACCTAAATCTATACTATGTAAAATAAGGCTTCGCTCTGTACTGCCAATAACTTTCCAATCAATATTGTCATTTCTATTCATCGAAAGAATAGTAGATTCTTTTTTAGTGTTTAAATCTAAATAGATAAGTTTTCGTTCACTAGAAGTGCTATAAGCATTTCCACCAGTATATTTAGTTTCAACTTTTTTTGCAATCAAATAAATTCCATTCCCGCTACCAATTACAAAATCTTCTATTGTAGCATTATCATCAAATGTATAAATCTTCTCTCTATTTGTCCCATCTAAATTTAACTGATATAATACAGCTTTGTTACTTTCCACATTGCTTTTTGATGTTTCGCCTAAAACTCCCATTGTAACCTGCCCTGATGTATCTGTGCTTTTGCTTATAACATAAATTTTATTGTTCCAAATAAAGACTTTAGAATCAAACTGAAATTCATCTTTGTTAAAAACTGAAGTACAATCTTCTGTTTTATGAGTACAAGCAGAATTATTACATAAATGTATTTCTTGTTTTGTTTTAAAATCAATATACATTAAGTGTTTAGCAAGTTTACCGTTATTTAATCTGCTATAATCTGTTAAATAATAATATCCATCATTTGTAGTAGCACCATTACTTAAAAATTTTAAATCACTGCTATTATTTGTAACTTCCCCTTCTTCATCTTTAGATGGTAAAAATACTTCTTTTATATTTTTTTGACATCCACAAAGTGTGAAAATCCCACCAATTATAATTAAAATTGTTAATATTTTTTTCATAATATATCTATCCTTTCTTTAAACTATTTAACTAAATATCAAATATTTAAATAATACCTGACTTTTTCTTTGAATTCACCTAATCTATTATTCTTTAATATATTGTAAGGACATTCTTTTCCTGTAAAATCGTGATGAGTTTTTATAGCACTAATATCTAAATTGTAAGATTTAAGAAGATATGCGACCAACTTTGTAGCATTATCAAATGTTTGATTAAAATCGCCATCTTCATTTACACAAAGTTCTATACCTATGCCATAATCATTTCCTTCTTTATCTCCTGCGTGATTTGCTCTTTCATCATCTGGAATATGATGATAAATTTCCTTATCATCAACTGTATAATGCCAAGATGTGGGGCTTTTGTTATTGTTTTTTAAAAATGTTGCGTGATTAGCAGCACCAACACCGTTTTCAAAATTATCTGTTTCGTGTATAACTATGTATTTAATAATTCGTTTTTCTCCAGTTCTTGCTGATGTATTTGTGTCTATCAATTTTGTAAAAACCGGAACACCATACACTTCTTTCGGAAAAACTGAAGACTGCTCGATATTTTTACTTTTATTATCTACTTGTGTACCAGTTTTATCTGATATTTCATTTTTACTTGCGTGAGATAATTTTAATAGATTATTCTCATTATGTATAATAAATAATGATAATAGTACAAATATAAATATCTTGATTTTAGGTTTTAATTTTTTTCTTTTATATCTTCTCTTTTGCTGCATTTATCTAACTCCTTATTAAGCCATTTTAGACTTACAAGAATATGATATAAAACAAAAGTCAAAAATCCGTCAAATTTATAATTTTTTTATTTTAGATTAAAATAATTACTTGCCTTATTAAGAGTTATACCTTTTAAAGTTGCCATTTCTTCTATTGTAACAAAAGCATATCCATTTTTTGATAATTCTTCCATTGCTAGTAATGCCCCATCTATTGATGTTTCATATAAATCGTGTAATAAAATTATTCCTCCATCGTGAGCATTATCAATAATATACTTTGCTATTTTATTCTTATCTTTATATTTCCAATCTTCAGTATCTAAATCCCAAAGAATATTATACATATTAGCAAGATTTTTAATATTTTTATTTGTATTGCCATATGGAGGTCTTAAATAAAGAGTATTGCTACCCGTTACTTCCTTTATTACATTGTTTGTTTTTTTAATTTCATCTACTATTTGATTATTGTTTAATTCAAAAAGATTTTTATGGTTGTAGGTATGACTTCCTATTAAATTCCCCATATCGTATGCTCTTTTCAAAGTATCTTTATAATTTTTTACACGATTACCAACAACAAAGAAAGTTACACGTGCATTATATTTATCCAAATTATCTAACAATTTATTGGTAGTTTTAGAATTAGGTCCATCATCAAAGGTAAAAGCAATCAGTTTTTTATTTTTAAACTTATTTATATCTCTTTCAAAATTATTTATAGGTTGATTATTTGTAGTATAATCAGTAGTATTATCATCTATATCCTGTCTATCGTTTGGGATTTGATAACTATTATTTTCATTTAAAAGAGTGTTTTTTTCTTGATCTTCTTTTTTTTGATTATCAATAACTTGTTCATTCTCATTTATCAAAGACTCATTTTCACTAACACGAAAAGATTTTAAGATATTGTTTACACAATTTAATATTAAAACTGTAAAAATAATAAAACAAATTACTTTTATTCTATATTTTAATTTCTTTTTGATATAAATTTTTCTTTTTCTCATAAAAAAACTCCTTGTCGTGCCATTCTAGGCTTACAAGGTTATGATATAAAATAGAAGTCAAAAATCCGTCAAATTTGTATTTTTATTATTACTTTTGCTCCATTTTTTTCATCATTGTCAAGTTTTAGTTCTCCACCGTGCTTATTACATAGGATACGGCTTATCGTTAAACCCATACCATAATGTCCATCTTTACTATTTGAAATAATCAATTTATGATTTCCAGACAAAACATTTTCACTAAAACCAATACCATCATCTTTTACAATAATGATTAAAAAATTATGTTTTATTTCAAATGAAATTTTAATTTTTTTCTTTGCATATCTTAAGGCATTATTTATAATATTTTCTACTATTCTATAAACAACATCAACATCAATGTTAAAAGTTCCGTTTGGTATATGATCTGTAATTTCTAATTTAATCTCTTTAGATTTAGTCATTAGTGAAAAATCATTACAAGCATTTTCTATAAATTCTTTTACGCTTACTTCTTTACGCTCAATTTTTATTTCATCTAATTGATTTATAGCACGAATAGAATTAGTATAGTTTTCTAATCTTTCAGTTGTTTTATTTATATTATTTATTATTTCAATAATTTTTTCATTAGATAAATCTTTATATTCTAAATTTTCTTGTAAATATTCTGTGTACCCTTTTATAATGGTAATAGGATTTCTTAAATCGTGAGCAACAGAAGTTTGCAAAATTTTTCTTTCTTCTATCATTTTCCATAATTCTTTATAATTTTCTTCTAACGCTTTTCGCATTTCTTCAAATGAAGAACACAACGCACCCATTTCATCATCAGATTCATAAAAAACATTAAAATCAAGATTTTCTTTTGCTATTTCTTGCATTGAATTTGATAAAATTCTTAAAGGTTCTTTTAATTTTCTTTTATAAAAAATAAATCCTGCTATCAAAATACCACTAATTGAAAATAATAAAGGAAGTAATACCATTAACACTCCCGTTGCTTGATAAGCAAATTTTCTTTTAGGAGTAAGTTTTTCAAAACTATTTTCTACTTTTACAACTTTTATCTCAATATCATCTAATGATATATAATTTTTTGATGACTCTAAACTATTTATTATCATTGGCATTTTTACTGCTTCACTACCTAATTCAGTTTCTACTACTACATTCATTTTTTGCCCGTCTTGATTAGTAAGTTCTAATGTTAAAACAACATCATTTGAATTTGGAACTAGATAGTTTCTAAATTTAGTACCACCCCAAATACATATTATTGACAATACAATGACAATTAGGAATGTACTAAAAACAACAAAAGCAAAAAATTTTCTTATTGATAAAGATTTATTCATATTTTTTAATTTTTCCAACAGTAACCAACTCCCCAACTTGTGTCTATGTACTCTTTTCCAGTAACGTCTTTAAATTTTGCACGAATTTTGCGAATATGCTCTTTAACTACATTACTATCTCCTAAAGCATCATATCCCCAAATTTTTTCATAAATTTGTTCTTTATCAAAAAACTGTCCAGAATTAGCAATTAGAAATTCAATTATATCAAATTCTTTTTTAGAAAATGGTATTTCTATTTTTTCAAAATATATTTTTCTACTTGATAGATTTATTATTAAACCATCTGCAAAAGTAATAATTGATAAATTATTTTTGCTTCTTTCATCTCGTCTTAAATGTGCTTCAACTCGAGCAGTTAATTCTTTCAAACTAAATGGCTTTGTAATATAATCATCTGCTCCATAGCTAAAGCCATTTATTTTGTCTTGTTCACTAACTCTAGCAGTCAAAAAAATTATAGGACAATAAATATAGTCACGAATATTTTTGCATAGTTCTAAACCATTTACACTTGGCATATTTATATCTAAAATAATCAAATTAGGAGATTTAGGAATATATAATAGTGCTTCTTCGCTACTGTTGGCAACCATTACTTCATATCCCTTATCTAATAAACAGGTAGATATTAAGTCTGTTATCATTTCTTCATCATCAACAAC
>CAJTYF010000053.1 GCA_910583945.1 uncultured Bacilli bacterium | reverse complement strand
ATTTTTTTGATTCCTTATTAAAGCCCCGAAATCTTGTTACGGGGTAGTTTACAATTCAAAATTTTATAGAAAACTTTTTGTTATCAAGAAATTTGTATTCCTTTTATGTGGCACCTTTACTATTAGGACTTTATTATAGTTGGGCAATAGGAACAACTGATTATCAAGAAACAAAAATTAATTTAAATGTTGCTTCTTTAAAACTTCATTTTTTAAAATATAATAATGAACTTTTAAGAAATAGAGAAGGTTTAAATGAATTTTTTGAAAAACTATCTAAATATGGTGAAAAAATAGGAAAATATATGAAAAAATATAAGAAAGGTAAATGGGGAATCCGAGAAAAAGAAATGCTTGCTAAAGATAATTTGGATATACAAGTCTTTGAAAATTACTTAGAAGAGCATACTAGAAAAAGAAAAATGTAGCAATATTGTTAATTAGCAAATTTATGTTTTTAATCCTATGTTAACAACTAAAACGAAAAACCGAGCCAAAAGAAATTACATAACTAATGGCTCGGTTTTTAAAACTAAAATGACATTTTAGTAACACATTACGATATTGGCAAGCCAATAACGAGATGTGCAAAGGGAGAACCCTTTTGAAACCCCTTTAAGCAATAACTAAACAAGCTAGTGCAAGTAAAGTTATTGCCTTTTTATTTGCATGAATACAAATAAAAAGAAAAAGACTATCGCTAGTAACACTAGCTAAAGCAATAAAAATTGCCCCATCTTTTTTATGAAAATAACCTTAATGCTGAAGTCTACGACTAAAGCAAAAAGGTTATTTTTCTTTATCTACTATATTCCCTGTTAGGGTATTATATTTCACATTAGATTCAATTTTCATTTTTGGAAATACATCCCTATCATATTGGGGATATTTCTCTTTATCTAGTTTTTCTAAGTTAGGTCTAATTAAAGTCATGACTTCTTTTAGATTATCTAAAATTTCATCCATAGAAATTTTTTCTTTATTTTCAATTTTAGATAATTCCATCTTATCTATTATATCTGCTATAATGCCTTTACAAGCAAAAGCATTTTTTCTTCTTGTTTCTATATCCTCTAAAACATCAAAATAAAATTGTTCATAAGATTTAATTTGTTCTTGATAATCAGCAGTATTTCTTTTTTCGGATAAATCCATGCCCCAATTAATATCAACATCATTATATCCTGCCAATTTCATTAATTTTACTAAACTTAAGTTTAATGTTTCGGCGATTCCTTTTAAATATAAAACATTTGGCTTTATTCTTTTGCCTGCCTCTATTCTTGATACTTCGGCACAATCCATATTTGATTTACGAGCAAGTTCTCTTTGTGAGATACCAAGTTTTTCTCTTGCTTCACTTATTGTTTTTCCAAGTTCAGTAGTATTTTTTTTCATTAATAAATACACCTCTTTTTCTTTTAAGTAAATCAAGTATAACATATTGTGTTGTAAAAATCAACAATTTAGTAATTATTATGTTGACAAACACATTATGTAATGCTATACTAGCCTCAATTTTGATGTAAAACTCATCAGATAGAAAGGAGGAATGCTTATAAGGAAGTTTAAGATACCAATAAGTATTTGGAAAGATAAGAGAATTCCAAAGGAAGCCAAGTATATTTACTCTTATATTTATTCAAAAAGTTTCGAAAGAATTATAACCGATATAAATATTGGAGAGATACAACAAACTATTAAAATCAAAAATAGAGGCTTACAAAAGAATCTTGAGATATTAGAGCAATATAAATATCTAATCTACCAAGAATATGCAAATGGGATGTACACCATAACACTTAACTAAATAGTCATAAGACATTAGTTATAAGAGGTACAGTGAGATTAAAGGCTTATGTTAGTACCTTTTCTATAAAGAATATAGAATAAACTTAAAATAATCCGAGGGATGAGGATTTAAAATAAAGTCTCAGGGGTTTTTATACCCAAAAATTACGAATTGCTAGAGAATGTTGGTATGGCTTTTATAAGGTATTTTATAGCAGTTCCTAGAATAGTATTAAGTGACCAAACTTGTTCACAAACGGATAAATTAGTGTATGGAATCATTAATTCATTATCAAATAAGAAAGAATATTGCTATGCTAGTAATCATTATTTTTCTAAAGTGTTAGGTGTATGTACAAAAACAATTTCAAATTCTATTCAAAATTTAGCGAGTAGGAATTATATTTATATTAAATATGTGGATAATCAAAGACAAATTTATATAAATGAAGAAATTGTTAGAAAAGAAAATGCTAAGGTGGTAGAAAAGAAGTTCTATAATGATATAGAAAGAAATTGCCAATATAAAAGAAAAGAATATATAAAAGATAATAAAAGTAAAAATGAAGTTCTTTATTGGTTAGAACATTCAGAAGTTTGTAAAAGTGAAGAAATGAGTTTAAAGGATAAGGCAGAATTAGAAAGTATTATGAACAAATATAAGTAAAATGAGGAGGATTGATATATGGTTAAATTTTACGGAGGGTTCTATTTATAATTAGAATAACAAAGGGGGTTATATAGTATGGAGGTAAAATACAATGTAACATTTAAAACAAAAGATAATGTAATCGTAACAGATGAAGAATTAGAAAATATTATTACTAGAAAATTACTTAAGGTAATACTTAACTTGGAAAATAGCAATATACAGGCTGTAAATAATTCTTAAGTTAGAGTATAATACACTTATAGATTTAGATTGTTTATTGCAACTAGAGAGTAGGTGCAGTAAATGGAAAAGGTAGGTGTATATTGTAGACTATCTGATGAAGATAGAAACAAAAAAAATAAAAATGATGATAGTGAATCTATTGCTAATCAAAAAAGTATGCTTTTAAAATATGCTCTTGAACAAGGTTGGGAAATTGTTGATATTTATTCAGATGATGATTTTTCGGGAGCAGGCACTTATAGACCTGATTTTGAAAGAATGATTAAAGATTGTGAAAATGGAAAAATTAATATCGTTCTTTGTAAAACACAAAGTCGTTTTTCAAGAGATATGGAAGTGATTGAGAAATATCTTCATAATAAGTTTGTCGAGTGGGGTGTAAGGTTTGTTAGTATTGTCGATAATGCCGATACAAACAATGAATCCAATAAAAAATCAAGACAAATTAATGGACTTGTAAACGAATGGTATTTGGAAGATTTATCAAATAATGTTAAGAAGTCTTTAAAAAATAAACGAGATGATGGACTTTATATGGGAAGCTTTGCTCCCTATGGTTATTTGAAAGACCCAAATAATAAACACAAGTTGATAGTTGATGAAGATGTTGCTTATATTGTTAGAGAGATATTCCAAAAATATAAAGATGGGATAGGGTATCATAAAATTGCTATGGATTTAAACGCAAGAGGAATATTGTGTCCGTCACTTTATAAAAAATCAATAGGAAGTAATTTTATTTGTGCTAACAGGCAAGGTACAGGAACTTGGACTTCTGATACTATTGCCAAAATTTTAAAAAATGAAACTTATATTGGTAAGTTAGTACAGGGCAAAAGAACAAGTGTTAGTTACAAGAATCACAAGTCAAAAAAAGTGCCAAAAGACAAATGGTCAGTTACGGAAAATGCTCATGAGCCAATTGTTGATAAAGAAACTTGGTATTTAGTTCAGAAGAGATTAGGCAAAAATGAGTGTCCATCTAAAAATGGAGAAATTCATATGTTAAGTCAAAAAGTTTATTGTGCCGATTGTGGAAGAATTTTTATGAAGAATGTATTTAATGTGAAAGGCAAAGGAAATACAAAAGTCAAAAAGGCTTATCTTCAATGTAAGGGACATAAAAAGTATCATGTTTGCGATAATAATAAATCTTTTCGTTTAGATATATTGGAAGAGTATTTATTAAATGCAATTAATGAACTACTTAAAAAGTGCAATGAAGAACTTTTGAAAAATGAATATACAAAGGAAATGGATAGGAAGTCTAATCAAGATATAAGAATTACAAATCTGAATAAAGAAAAAGCAAGTTTTGAAAAGAAATTAAGTGAGAGTAAATTGTATTTTAAGACTTTGTACGAGGATAAGTTAAAAGGTGTTATTACGGAAGAAGATTTTACAATGTTACGAAGTGAATACTCAAAAGATGTAGAAAGTTATCAACTAAGACTTGAAGAGATTAACATTGAACTTGATGAGATGAATACAAGAAAAGACAATTCAAAAGATATTGAGAGCATACTTAAAAAATATAAACATATTGATAAACTTAATAAAATTATTGTAGATGAGTTTGTAGAAAAAATCTATATAGGAACTTTAGATAAAGAAACAAAATCAAGAGAAATTCGCATTGAATGGAACTTTGATTTATAAAATATAACCTATAATTTTAGCAAAAGAAGTAATTTTTGGGGAATTCAGTTTCAAGCCATGGAGGATCTGACCCTGGAACTATTGCGAATGGAATTACAGAGAAAGATTATACTTTGAAAATAAGTGAATATATGCATGATAGGTTAAATGATTTAGGAATTGAGAATAGTATGACACGTACAAATGATGAAACCTTGTCTCCAAGTGTGAGACCAGGTAGAGCACAGAGTTTTTATGGAAAAGGAAATGATGTGATTTTAGTATCTAATCACATAAATGCTGGAGGTGGCGATGGTGCGGAAGTCATCTATTCTCTTAGAAATAGTGATCGTTTATCTAGTATTATCAGTGATAATATGAGTGCTGCTGGACAGAATGTACGAAAATATTATCAAAGAAGATTACCTAGTAATCCGGATTTGGATTATTATTATATTCTTCGTGAAACACCTAATAATGAATCTATTATTGTAGAGTACGGATTTGCCGATAGTACAGGGGATGATGTAAATCAACTTAAAAATAATTGGCAAGATTTAACGGAAGCTGTTGTGAAATCCCTAGCAGAATATGTTGGGGTCCCTTACAAACCGATTGCGAGTGCTGATTCTTATATTGTAAAATCAGGAGATACTTTATGGAGTATTGCTAGAAATAACGGTTTAACTGTGGATGAACTAAAAAGGATAAATAACCTATCAAATAATGCTTTAAGTATAGGACAAGTATTAAAATTAAAACCTAGTACTAGTGGTGGAACAGAAACGTATACTGTAAAATCAGGGGATACTTTGTATGGAATTGCGAATCGTTATGGGCTTAGTGTTTCTGTACTTAAAAGTATGAATAATTTAACTACGAATAATTTAAGTATAGGTCAAGTTTTGAAAGTGAAAAAAGGTACTTCTTCAAATACAGGAGAAAATGATAATAATAATTATTATGTTGTAAAATCAGGAGATAATTTATATAAGATTGCTAATTTATATGATACGGATGTTAGTGAATTAAAAAGACTAAATAATTTAACCAGTAATACCCTTAGTATTGGGCAAAGATTAATTGTCCCTTCTAAAAAAGATTATCAAACTTATACTGTAAAATCAGGAGATACTTTATACGGCATTGCAAGAGATTTTAATACAACTGTTAGTGCCATACAAAGTTTAAATAACTTAGCGACAAGTAATTTAAGTATCGGTCAAAAGTTGCTTATTCCTTAAAAAGAAAATATTTTATACAACTACTCAGAATAGTGATACTGGGTGGTTTTTATTCTTGTTAAAGTTAAATATTAGCAGGTTCTCTTTTAATTGTATACAATGATAATATCGAAGGTAAAAAACATTTTACTTTAGTTAAATTAAAGATAAATTTTATTTATTTTGTATTTTTACAATGATAAAATTGTATTTGAAAGAAATATTTTTTTAGATATCCTTAGAATGGAGAAAATTATGAATAATCAAGAGTTAGCATATAAGTTAAAATATATATTACATGAACTAGGGATGAATAAAACGGAATTTTTAAATGCTTGTAGAATTTTTAGTCCCTCTATTTCAAAACCAACGATTCTTAATGCTATTAATGGTAAAAATACAATTGCTCCAACTGTTGAAACTTTAAGTATTATCATTAAGGTGTGTCAAACTTCTAGTAATGAAAAGTTAAAATATATTTCTTATGATTTTTTGTTAAATGATACAATTCAGGAAATTCAGGCCAACAATGCCCAAGTTTATCAAGAAATAGGTTTATCCGATGAGGTTATAAATAGATTAAAACAATACAATCATCCTTTGTATTATGATTATGGTAATATCATTAACTTTTATCTCTATCATATACCCAATCATTATTGGAAGTATTTAGAATTTTTTAAAATTACTTGTGCTATTAAAAATTCATTGATAAAAGAAGATATGAAAACTCTCTGGCAACGTATCGATAACGATGCTTATTTAGCTTATTTAGAATATAATTTTAAAAATGTCTATCAATTACTTAATAATATTAGAAAAAATAAACAAATTGAAAATAAAGAAACTTTACTTAGATTTTTAGAAATAGTGAAACAGCATTTTAAATATTTATTGAATGAGTTAGGTTCTGATTTTTATCAATTAATTGAGGAGGAAAAATAATGGAAAAAGATTTAAGAGATTTTAAACAAATGGAGTTGGTTGATGTTATAAATTATGATTTTGCTAAAGAGATAATAAAAAATAAAAAATATAGAGGAGAATATGAAAATTTGGCTAATGAACTTTTAGATAATCATACGCCTATTATAAGACAATATATTATTTATAAAAATTATTTTGAGAAGGCTGATCCAGATGCATGTTCGGTTCTTTTAAAAAATGTCATTAAAAATGTTTGGAATGAGGAATATTTGAATATCTGTAAGGGTAAAAATCAAATTATTTATACCGATACTATGACGAGTGTACAAACGCTTATTAGTAATTTTTATGAGTGTGTAATTAAAGAGGAAGAAGGTAAAGAATGGGAGAATTATAAAACTAAATATAAAGTGAAGCATTTTAGTAAGAAGGTTATGGAAGATATGTATAAGTCTTTAGTTGAGGCTAAAGAAGAGGAATGTCTTTATCCTATTTTTAACTATTATTTTATTTCAGATAATGAAGAAAGTAGAATTATTTTAGATTTTATTCGTCATTATCATACTTTAGGAAATTACATTCCTATACCAGAGGGTTTTAATACTTCTCGTAGTGGTAATTATGGTAGTCATGATATGTGGGATATTACACTTATGAAAATAAAAGAGTATTATGATTGTGAAATATATAATGATATTTCAGATAATAATCGTTCTATTTTAGAACTTTTACATTTAGATAAATTATATGCTAATACCTATAAATGGCTTGAAACCTATGGTAGTTTAGAAAATTTTATTAAAGAGAATTATTTAGAGATGTATATGGAAAATGGGAATATTCTTGCTACTTTAGAAGAAAAACATGGTTTTAATAGTCCAGAGTTAAAAACGAAAGAGGATTATTTGCATTATTTTAAAACCATGACAGATTTAATAAATATACGTACAGAAGTCATTTTTAATAAGATAAAGGAGTAGGCGATGATTTATATAACAGGAGATACCCATAGAGATTTTATTATAAATGATTTAGAAAAAGAAACTGATAGTATGTTAATTATACTCGGAGATGCTGGTATTAATTATTTTTTAAATAAGAAAGATTATGCGTTAAAGAAATATTTAAATGCTAAGAATATTAAGATGTTTTGTATTCAAGGAAATCATGAAGAAAGACCAGAGAATAATGCATGGTATAAAGAAACTCTTATGTTTGGAGGAAAAGTATTTATAGAGGATGAATTTCCTAATTTAATATTTGCGAAAAATGGGCAAGTTTATGAAATAATAAGAGATTATTGTGGGCAATGGGAAGGTTTAAAAGGTATATGTCCTAAATGTAAATCGGAAGATGTTTATATGTTAAAAGGAAATGGATTTCATATACTTGGAAGTGATATTATAGATATTGGGTGCCATGCTTGTAAAAAAATATATGGTTTTAATGATGTGCACTATGATTATAATTGTCCTAGAGAGTTATGATAAAAAGAGGTAAGTTATGGTAGTAAAAAATAAATTGGTATATTGTGTATTACAAATAGTAAAAGAGAATGTTTTGAAGAATAAAGAACCTCTATATAATCCGATTATTTTAACCATTTAGTAAAGGTAAAAAGATATCGTTTTTTCTTTACGGTATTTAATAAAGATTTTAATTCTAAATATAAGTTTTTAGTTTATTATGGTACTATTGAAGCTATTGATTTAGAAATGGTCTCAAAAAAGAAATTGATCATTGTAGAGAATGTTCAGATGATAGTAAAGAATAAAAATTACCAAGATAAATTAAATAAGTTATTAGATTGGTATTTTAAATTAAAGATTCAAGTGGTTTTAGGTAGTGATTTGAATATCCAAGAATTAGAAATAGATGAAGTAGTTAAAAGTAAGATATTGTATGGGTTAGAGGTGTTTATTTAAGGGTAAAAAGTGCTTTACTTATATTGTATTAAAAAATATTTGATGTTACGATGGTGGCAATGGAGGAGATAATTTATGCAAGTTTATGAAATAAAAAAATATACAGATATTCAAAATATCGAAATGAAAAAGAATGATCAATTTATTATTAATTTAACGGATACTGATTTAAAGGAAAGACAAAAAATAATGTGCTTTTTAAGTGGTTTAACTTTTTTGAAAGGAAAATTTAAGAAACAAAATAAAGATGAATTTTTGATAAAATTGTAGGAGAGTTTATGAGAGATATTTATTCTGAAAAAAATTTGAATGGTTTAGTATTTGATTTAATAAAGTATCTTTATAGAACTAAAGATTATAATGAAGAAAGATTATCGGAAGATGTTTTTATTTATATTATGAATAAAAGGTATTATGTCGATGATAAAAAAACTAATTTTAAATTGTTAAACATTCCTGTTTGTATAGAGGAAAATGTTAAGATGGAGGATTATTTTGAATTTTGTAATAAAAAAACATTAACGTTATCGATGGATTCAAGATTAAATGAATATTTATATTACTATGATGTTCCAGGGTGTAAAGAGGTAGCGGATAAAATTTCTGAAATTTTTAAGAAACATGGTTTTTATTATGATTTTGGATCTAATTGGTATTCAATTGCTGAACCGATATGAATCTAATTAGAAAAAATATACTGATTTTAAAATAAAAGTTGTGTTAAACATTAAGACTGATTGATATATTCAACATAAGCAACGTT
>CAJTYF010000052.1 GCA_910583945.1 uncultured Bacilli bacterium | reverse complement strand
CAGCAAACTTTAAAGTTGAATTAAATGTCACCGATAAAGCTGGAAATGTTTGTCATAAAGAGGTGACTGTAAAAAGAGCCACCGAAATAAAAGTAAATATTAAAAATAATCCGATATCCTTAGGAAATCAAGATTATGATTTTAAAGATAATTTAGAAATTGATTATGGTGTATCTGGAGGAACTGTAGTTTGTAATCCACCAAGAAGTTTGAAAACTGGAAGTTATACGGTTACTTGTACAATCACTATTGGAAGTGGTGTTTCTAAGAGCGTTTCTTTCCAAGCAAGACATAGTTATCCAGCTGTTCAAATAGGAGAAGAAAAAGTATGTGAAAAATATGGAGCAGGGCATTGTGGTTCGTGTTCAGGCGGTTGTACTTATGAAGAGGGATGGGAAGAAAATCATAATGCTTGGTGTGATAATTGTTGCTGTGTAAAACATGGTACAAGAAAAATATACAATTGCCCAAACGGAGGTCATTTAGTTGATAAAACATGTTATTATTAAAGGAGAAAACAATGAAAAAATTTAAAATTATTATTTTTCTATTAATTGTATTTATTGTAATAATTATATCTTTTGATTGTTATTTAGTCCTAAAAAATTATAATTCTAAAAATCAAAATAACTCTTCTGCTACATATGAAATAGAAAGAAAGGTTTGCAGAAATAGAATCGCTATGGTAGAACAAGTGATAGAAAGTAACATAATATATATTTTAAAAAATGATAATATGATTGATGTAGAATTTGAAAAAAATTATATTTCATATACAGAAGATGCTTATAATAAAGTTTTAGAAGAGATTAACACTCTTAATGATTATGATTGTGAAGTTAAAGGAAAAAATGAAAAGATTACCTGTAAAAGAAACTTAAATATGAAAAATTCTCCTGATTTTTTAGATGCATATATAAAATTAGGATATGTCTGTCAATAGAGAAGAATTTTGAGTTTCGGTTTTTTGCGATAGATTTTTGTTTCAACTTATAAATAATCGTTAATTTATAAATCTATCTTAAAATTTTGTTATTTCAACAAATTTTTCCCATACTTAAACTGAACATTGTTTAATGTTCTTTTTTATTTGCTTTATGCATGATTAAAAGTTATAATATTTTTGTTTTTGAAGGGGCAATTTTTATGAAAATTGATTTAAATAAAATACGTTTGTGTGTTGGGCAAGATTCTTTTCATAAAGGAAGAAATTTTCCTATTGAAAATATTAAACTCCAATGTCAAGACAGTTCTTCACAAGAAGAGAAGTTAACTTATTTGGTTCGATCTGAAAATTATACTTTAAGACGTTATTATGTAGAAATTCATTTGTGTCGTAATGAAATAGAAGACGTGGATTGTAATTGTCCACAGTTTGCTTCATGGGGAACGTGTAAACATGTTGCAGCTTGTCTTTTAAAATATCGAGAAGATGAAGTGGATCCTCAAGAAAAAAAACTAAGTATTTCAAAGGAAATATTAAATGTTTTTTATCATCCTCGAGAAGAAGAGTATTCCATCAAAAAAGAATTGTATTTGGAAGTAGGCTTAACCTTCAATGAAAATTATTATGAATCGGTTGTGCAAGTGGATTTGAAAATTGGGACGGATAAACTTTATAGCTTAAATAATAAATTAAGTACTTTTTTAATGATTTATGAAGAAGGGGAACAAAGCCTTACTTTTGGGAAAAATTTTGTTTATTCTCCTAAAAACCATTATTTTTCTTTAATAGATGAGAAAATTATTAATTATTTAGTACGTTTATCTCATAGTAATCTTTATTTTAATTTTCGCCATTTAACTTTTTCTCTCGATGAATTTAGTTATTTTTTAGATTTATTAGAAGAGAAAAAGTTTTCTATTACAGGATATGGAGAAATAAATAAAATTGAAAAAGAGAATCCTATTCAATTATTTTTAGAAAAAAAAGATAATTATTACAAGTTGGCTTTTTTAAATCAAGAAGTTGATTTTTTAACTAATGATTGTCACTATATGGTTAAAGATCATATTCTTTATGTTTTACCTCCAAAGTCAAGTCGTGTTCTTTCTTTAATGCAAACCAATCATTTGCATGATATTGAATTTAAAGAGGAAAATTTAGAAATTTTTAAAAAAGGCTTATTACCTGTTATTCAAAAAAATCTTATTCTTGATGAAACACTAGAAGATGAAATTGTTCTAGGTGTTAAACCTATTCCCAAAATTTATTTTGATTTAGAAAAAGAGCAAGTTTGTTGTCATTTGAAATTTGCTTATCAAGAGAAGATGGTTGATTTTTTTGAAGAGGAAACTTCGATTGTACGTGATCGAGATGAAGAAAATAGGGTGTTACAAGAGCTTTTAAATTTAGGATTTGAAAGGTACCAGAATTGTCTTTATTTATTAGATTGGGACTTGATTGGGGCGTTTTTAGATCATTCCTTGGGCTTATTAGCCACTCGTTATGAAATTTTTACTTCTGATAAAATGAAAGAGACGAAAATCGTAAAAAATAATACGATTCGTTCGCACTTTGGAATTGGTCAAAATCAAGTTTTAACGTATGCTTTTGATTTAGGAGAAATTAAAGAATCTGAAATTGTTTCCATTTTGGAAGAATTAAAGAATAATAAAAAGTATTATCGATTAAAAAGTGGCGATTTGCTTGATTTAACTCAAAATGAAGATTTAAAAACATTAGGTCATTTAGTCAAAGATTTAGGATTATCTTCCAAAGAAATTAAAAATGGCAAAGGAGAGATTCCCAAATATCGTGCGATTTATTTGGATTTGTTAAAAAAGGAACGTTACCCGATGATTCAAACGAATAATCGATTTGACTTATTAGTAGAACAATTTAATACTTATAAAAAATTATCACTTTCTTTAAGTTTACAAGATAAAAAGGTTTTAAGAGAATATCAAGAATTAGGGGTACAGTGGCTTTATCATTTGTATAAATGTGGTTTTGGAGGTCTTTTAGCGGACGAAATGGGACTTGGAAAATCCATACAACTTATTTATTTAATTAAATTGATTTTAAAAGAAAAGAGCGATGCTAAAATTTTAATTGTTGCCCCTACGTCTTTAATTTATAATTGGAGTCAAGAGTTTTCTAAATTTGGAAGTGAAATCAACTATAAGGTTTTGGCGGAAAGTAAAGAAAAAAGAAAACAAGAATTAGAGGCTTTAGAGAACGTACAAGTTTTAATTACCACTTATGGTTTGATTCGTCGAGATCAAGAACAGTATTTAAATATGAATTTTGAAGTTATTGCAATTGATGAAGCCCAAATGATTAAGAATGCCGAAGCTCAAATGACTAAAATTTTAAAGAAATTAAAAGCAAATTGTAAGTTTGCTTTAACGGGTACGCCACTTGAAAATTCGGTGTTAGAGTTGTGGAGCATTTTTGATTTTATTTTACCAGGCTATTTAACGCACTTAAGTGGTTTTCAAAGAAAATACCAAGTGAAAGATGTCGATCAAGAAAGTTTAATGGTTTTAGAACAATTGAAGATGCAAATTCGTCCTTTCTTGTTAAGAAGAAAAAAAGAGGATGTTGTGAAAGAACTTCCTCCTAAAATTGAAAATAATATTTCGATTGATTTGAATCAAGACCAGAAAAAATTGTATAAAGCCTCATTAGAAAAGGTTAAAAAAGAAATGGAAGAAATTCTTGAAAATGAAGGGTTTAAAAAAGGAAATTTCAAGATTTTACAACTTTTAACTCGCTTAAGACAAATTTGTATTGATCCAACATTGGTTTTTAAAGATTATTCGGGAGGAAGCTCTAAAATTGACCAATTGCTAGAAATAACCAAAGGTATTATAGAAAATGGACATAAAATTTTATTGTTTACAAGTTTTAAAAGTGCCTTAGAGATTGTTGAAAAGACGTTTCAAGAAAATCATATTTCAACGTATGTTATTGATGGAAGTGTTCCTGCAAAAAAAAGAATGGAATTGGTTACAAAATTTAATGAAGATGCCACAAATGTATTTTTGATTACTTTAAAAGCTGGAGGAACGGGACTTAATCTTACTGGAGCGGATGTGGTGATTCATTTGGATTTATGGTGGAATCCACAGGTAGAAAATCAAGCTACGGATCGTGCTCATCGTATTGGTCAAACTAAAACGGTAGAAGTGATTAAACTTATTTGTAAAGGAACGATTGAAGAACGAATTTTAGAACTTCAAACAAAGAAAAAAATTCTAAGTGAAAAAATTATTGAAGGCGAAGATCGTGATGCAAATATTTTCTCGCAATTATCTGAAAAAGACATTAAAGAATTGTTAACGTTAGATCAAGAAAGCTTGTCCTGATTTTAAAAGAAGGCTTAAAATGTCTTTTTTTGTTATTTTTAATCTTTTAAATTGTTTTTGACGCCGTTTTACTTTCTTTTTTCTTTTATTTGTGTTATGTTATTAAACGCTTTATTTTTTATTAGAAAAGGGGAATGTAACAATGAATAAAACGATTAATTTTAATGAAGCAAAAAATAAAAAAAATTTACAAGATAGGAAAGAAGCCTTATTAAAGACACGTTCTGTGTTAGATAAATTACAAAAACATCAGAAATTAACTTTAGAAGATAGTGGAAAATTAGAAGATTATTGTAAGGCTATGAAATTGTTTGCAGGCTTATCAATGATGAGAGAAGAAGCCAAAATTGATGCCTATTCTTTAATTGAAAACTATGTGGGAGAGAGTTCTTTACTTTATGATTCTAAAATACGTCATTTATTTTCTGAAGCGTATGAGTATTATTTAAGTCAAGAAGAAGACGTTCAATGTAAAATATAAAAAAATAAGTTTAGCCACTTATTTTTTTTAAGAGATATTTTTCTAATTTATCAATACATTCATAAAGAATAAACGAGATTAGAATTAGAATGATGATACCACTCATAACAATATTTAAGTTAAATATTTGTGTTCCATAGATAATTAAGTAGCCGATTCCTTTTCGACTGACTAAAAATTCCCCAGAAATACAACCAATTAAAGATAAAGAAATGTTTATTTTGAAACTGGCAATAATGGTTTTAAATGATTCTGGAATGACCACTTTTGATAAAATTTGAAATTTTGTTGCTTTAAAGGATTTTAACAGTTTTATTTTATAGTTATCGGTGTTTAAAAAACCATTATAAATTGTAATAATACTGATGATTAAATTGATGAGTAAAGCCATGACAATGATGGATTTTGTATTAGCACCACACCAAATAATAATAATTGGACCTAAAGCTACTTTGGGTAGTGAATTTAACATGGTTAGAAAAGGATCCAATATTTTTTGAAGTAGGGGTATTTCATAAAGCAAAACTGCGATGATAAAGCCTAAAGATATACCAAGCGTAAAAGCGAGTACGGTTTCAAAGACGGTTGTTAGGATATGAGTTATTAAATCATAATTTTGATAAAGTGAAAAGATTGTTTCAGCGATTTTTTTAGGACTTGAGAAGATAAAAGGGTTAATAATTTTATGATCGGTTAAGAGTTGCCATAGTAAAAGAAAAGATAGGGTTAAAACAAGTTGAGAGAGAATGATTATGATTTTGTTTTTTTTCTTTTTTTTAAGAAAAGCAAGTTGTTCTTTAGACATGTGAATCAATACACTCCCAAATTTTATTGTAATATTCCATAAATTTTTTATCTTTTCTTTTAGCTATTGGGTTTTCTTTTTTTTCTAAGTCAATTTTGTAAACGCTTTTAATGGTACAAGGTCTTTTGCTTAATATATAGACTTTATCAGATAAGCTAATGGCTTCAGCAATATCATGGGTCACAATAATGGCCGTTTTTTTCTCTTTTTTTATAATTTCATAAACATCATTACTAATGGTTAAACGGCTTTGATAATCTAAGGCACTAAAAGGTTCATCTAATAATAAAATATCAGGGTTAATCGCAAGCGTTCTAATTAAAGCGACTCTTTGTTTCATGCCTCCTGATAAACAGGAAGGGTATTTGGAACTAAATTCCCATAGGTTGTATTTTTTTAATAAGGATTTTACGTATTCTTCTTTTTCTTTTGTTTTTTGTTTTTCAATGGTTAGCCCTATTAAACAATTTTCATAAATGGTTAACCACGGAAATAGGGAATCGCTTTGAAACATATAGCCAATTTTTAAATTGGGTTCGTTAAAATTTATTTCACCACTAGTTTTATCTTCTAAACCTGAAATGATATTTAAAAGTGTTGATTTTCCACACCCTGATGAACCAACAATAGCAATAAATTCATTTTTATAAACGTCTAAATTGATGTTTTCAATGGCGTTAATTTCTCCATCTTCTGTGTTGTATTTCTTGGTTATATTTTTAATTTCTAATAATTTATTCATTATTCAAATTTTTGATTAATTGATCGTATGGAACATAATTATCAAGCAGTTTGGCATCCATCATAATGTTCTCTAAATTTTTATAACTTTCTTCTGAAATGAAACTATCAGAAAGCCATGAATCGTATTTTTTGTAATTGTCTACAATTGTTGTTAAATCTGTAAGTGAAATGTCTGGAAACTGAGGTAATATGATTTTGGCAATTTCTTCAGATGAATGATTTTTAACATATTCTAACCCTTTATTGATTGCTTTAGTGAAATTAACTAAAGTTTCTTTATTATTTTCTAAATAACTTTTTCTAGAATAAAAAGCTGTATAAGGCACTTCCCCTGAATAGGCACCAATGTTACCTACAATATAACCATATCCTTCTTTTACTAATTTTGTAGCGTTAGGTTCAAATAGGTTAACGAAATCTCCGACTCCTGATATAAATGATCCCGCTAAGGATGCAAATTCTATACTTGTGTTAATGGTCATTGTACTTTCACTAATGTTTTCATTTTTTAAAGCATTTTGAAAGTTTAATATTGGCATTCCTCCAGTTCGTCCAGCAAGTATTTCTTTTCCTTTTAAGTCATTTAGCGTAAAATTAGAAATTTCTTCTCTTGAGACAATAAATTGTCCATCTCTTTTGGTTAGACCACTGAACGTTACTAAGTAATCTTCTTCACCACCATTATAGACATAGATGGCGCTTTCAGGGCCAGCAAATCCTACTTGAACATCGTTTGATAAAACCGCTGCTGCCACTTTATCAGCTCCACTGGTTAATATTAAATCGATGTCAAGATTGTATTCTTTAAAATAACCTTCTTCAATGGCTACATAAAACGGAGCATAAAAGGCACTATGTGTTACTTCTGAAACACGAATTGTTGTTAAATGATCATTTGAACTAAATTTTTTAACAGTAATTCCGATTCCAGATAATAGAACTAATCCAATTAAACAACAAACTATTTTTCTTTTCATTTTAAATTCCTCCTAATCACAATGTATTATATTCAAAGTTTATTAAATGTGTTATAATGTCTATAGAGAAGGACAAGGGTGGTTTTTATGGAGTATGTTAAGACAAGGACAATTATGACTAAAAGTGATCAGGGTATGCATTGGTTTGGCATTGACTACCATATGAATTTGTATCGCGGTTGTTCTTTTGGCTGTATTTATTGTGATAGTAGGAGTGAAGCGTATCATATTAAGAATTTTGATGAAATTAAAGGTAAAGCGAATGCTTTAGAAATTTTAGAAGAAGAACTTTCAAGTAAACATTTTAAAGGTGTAGTGAGTTTTGGAACACTTTCGGATCCTTATAATTTAAAAGAAGAAAAATATGAGTTTACTAGAGGGGCTTTAAAGTTAATTGAGAAATATGGTTTTGGTGTGTCGATTGATACAAAAAGTGATTTGATTTTAAGAGATTTGGATTTGTTAAAATCTATCAATAAAAAGAATAATGTGATTATAAAAATTAGTATTACCACAACCGATGAAAGTCTAGCTAAAACTTTGGAACCAAATGTTATTTCTCCAAAAGAAAGATTTAGCCTTGTTAAAAAATTAAGAGAAAATGGTATTTATGTAGGGGTGTTAATGACTCCAGTTTTGCCTTTTGTCACCGATAGTGAAGAAAATATTAAATCCATGATTCGAAAGACGAAAGAAGTAGGAGGAAAATTTATTTATACAAAGATGGGAATGACATTAAGAAGAACGGTTGCTGAGTATTACTATGAAAAGATTGATCAGCTTTATCCAGGTCTTTCATTAGATTATAAAGGCATTTATGATAAAACTTTGATTGCTACACCTTTACGTTATCGTGATTTATTAGAGCTTTTTGTAAATGAATGTAACAAATATCAGCTTCTTTGTGATATGAGTGAAATTATTAAAGATTATAAAGTTGTCGTTCCACAAGTAACAGAACAAATTAGTTTGTTTTAAAAGGTAAAGAGGGGTATTTATGCGTAAAGATTATTATAAAATTTTAGGTGTTTCAAAAAATGCAACGGAAGAAGAAATAAAGAAGGGTTACAGAAGTCTTGCAAAAAAGTATCATCCGGATATGAATCCAAATAATAAAGAAGCCGCAGAAAAGTTTCGAGAGGCTAGTGAAGCCTATGAGGTTTTAGGAAATAAAGATAAAAGAAAACAATATGATAATGGAATCTATGACTCTTCTAATTCCAAAGTTAAACAAAATCAAACGGCAGATGCTATTATTCATATGTTTTTTGGAGATGATATTAGAAAATTTAATGCAGAAAAAGAAGATTATCTTCGTTTTTTGGATGAAATGGAATCTATATTTAAGAAGTATTCTTGTTCTTTAAAAAGTGAAAGGAAAAGAGCAGTAGAAAGTAGATGGGCGATTTTTAATGTTGAAAATTTTTCCGAAAAAAAGCGTAATATAGAGAAAGAGTTTCGTCAAATTAGAGAAAATTGTGAAGCCTTTGATGATTTTGTTGTATTTTTTTCGAAAGCATTAAAAGAGATAGAACCTTACAAAGAATATATTGATTTAAGTGAAGAAAAAAAATATACGAATTCTTCTTTAAAAGGAAAGTATAATCCAACATTTTATTCAGATTTGCAAATAAAAATCAAACTGAAAATGGAAAAAGTAAAAAGGGATATTAAGGCTTATGATGATTATTTATTGTTTTTGGATGAAATGGCTGAAAAACTTAAGCCTTTTGGAAAGACAGTAAATAAAGAATCTTTAAATGGCAAAAAAGGCAAAATATCAAAAGAAGAATTTGACACGATTTAATTTTTCATTATGAAGTTTTGCTTTCATTACGAAGTTGT
>CAJTYF010000051.1 GCA_910583945.1 uncultured Bacilli bacterium | reverse complement strand
TGCAACTTTTCTCCTTTTTAGATGGGGTTTAAAATTTTGCCGGAACTTAAATAATTAAAGTTTATATTTATTTTTATTAAAATTTATAGTATAATCCTAGTAAGCCGATTTAGTACAGTGGCAGTACAGATGCATGGTAAGCATCAGAGGACAGTTCAATTCTGTCAATCGGCACCAGATTGATACCAAACTCGAACTTTTTGTTTCGAGTTTTAATATGCTTAAAATTATGCTATAATAACTATCAATTTCTAAATTGAATTTTGTCAACTTAGAAAAACACACTTGTATATTGACTTCATCAATGAACGTGTGATTAATGATTATATATTTTTTAGTGGGGGGGTATTAGCATGTTGAATTTTACTGATAGTGATAAGAAAGTTATTAACGATGCATATAAAATTATTTTACTTAATCTTAAAGATTATTTACAACAATATGATGTGAAAGGTGAACTAGAATATTCAAAGATAATTTTTTGCATGCTACATGGTGGTTTTTTTAGTATGAATAGGACAATTAGTTTTGATAATAACTACAACTATTTGGGATTGCCTATAGAAATAAGTCAAGGAGTTCAAGTTATGTACGGGATTTGTTGCTGTAGGCATGCTACAACATTTCTTTATAACTTATTGTGTACTTTAAAATTTAATCCGTCTTTAATATATGTTTGGATAGATAATGATACTGGTCTTTGGCGTAAAGTAAATCCCACAACCGAAAAAGCTAACCATATAGCAATTTTATTGAATAATAAATATATTATAGATCCAGCAAATAAATTTATTTTGCAAATGCAAAAAAATGGAGAATTAATATTGTTGGATTCGGAATACCCCAATCAATTAGGGACTTATCAAGAAGATAATATAGTCGTTATAGGAAAAGTTTTAAAGAAATATTATACTTATAGAAACTTAGGAATAAAAAATGTATATTCTTAAAAAGTTGTTGTACGTCCTTCCTTAGGGCACCATTGAGGTTAAAAGTCGCACTTTAGCGATTTACTATATATAAAGTTCGTAATATTTGATATTATGGGCTTTTTTCATTGTTTAAAGGAGTTGATGAATAGTTATGAAAACGACCATAGAAAACCTAGAATTTCCTTGTGAAATTAAAAAGAAACTAAAAATGAAAGTTAGTATGGGAAACTTAGAAGTTGAGTTTATAGATAGACATTTGATAAAATTTGATAAAACAAACCTAAGTGTTCAAGAACCATATAAAATAATCGTTAGTAATAAAAAGAACACTCTTATCGCTCTACTTTATGATAATGAAGATAAAATATATCTACCTAGTGATAATACAATTATATCTTTAACTAAATATATTAGTTTATTAAATACAATGAATAAAATGTATTAAAATTAGATTTAATTTGTACTAAAAATGTACTATTTTTATACTAATTTTATACTAGAAATTGTATTAAATTTATACTACTTTTTGTATTGTAATTAGACTAATAACAATGATACTATGTTATTGTATTGAAAATTTATCGATACTCATAGAATTGCAACTTTTTGCATACTTTTTGCAACAATTTTGCAAGAAATTTGCAACCTTTTTGCCTAGACATTGTAAGAAGTAAATGATACTATGATAAAGTATTGGATAAAAATCAATACAAGAGTATTTTCACTTCTCAAATTCTTCCCAAAAATTACTCAAAATTTACCCATTTTTTACCTAGACTTTACTTATATATAGTGTTAGACTGGGTATGATAGATAAAAATTCTATCGAAAAATTTATATTGGTTTTTAATTATTTAGTTTATTTTCTTTTCTATCCCTTATGAAATAAGGAAATAGTGAGAATTTAATACAACTAAATTCACCACTGACTTTTCAACTACATTTAAGTAAAATAGTATATGATAGAAGATAATTCTATCAAAAATGTACTAAATAACTAACAATATATTTTTAGTTATCTTGCACAAGGGAAAAATCTCTCTTGTGTTTTTTGTTTTAAAAAATAATAGAAAGGCATACTATTAATAAATAATATTTCTGTAAACAACCTTATAATTAAGAATAAAAAAATGAGTGTTGTAGAATTCTTAAATAAAACATTAGAAAATGAATTTTAAAAGACAAAATCTAAAAATATCTTGTAAAACGAGATTTTTTTGTTAAAATAAAATTAGGTGAAGAAATGAAAAATTATTATATTGACTTAGGTTCCTCAACAATAAAGGTATATGGTTACGAATCAAAACTTGAACTATTAGAAGAACATTCAATCTATTTTAAAAATGAATTTGATGCTGAAAAAGGCATTAGCGAAAAGAACCAGAAAGAATTATGTGATTATTTTGAAGCATTAAAGATAAAATATCAACTAAAATACGACAATACTTCTATTTTTGTTACAGGAATTTTTAGAAATTTAGTATTTGAAAAAAAACAAGAAATGGTTAAATTATTTAACGACAAATTTGATTTACACTTTAATATCATCAGTCATGGTATTGAAAATTATTACTTAGCAAAAGCAATGGAAAATGATTACAATAACAAAAAAGTATTAATTATTAACATGGGAGGCAAAACCACTGAGTTGGTCACTTTTATAGGAACAAAAATAACAGAAACTCAAAATATAAATATCGGGGTGGCGGATTTATTAAATAATTTTGATCAAGTTAATGAGACTTTTAGCAAAAATACGGTCGAAGAAATGGAAAACTTCGTTTCTGAAAAATTATCAGCAATTAAGCTAGATCAAGATTACGATTGTGCAATCTTTACTGGCGGAGAAGAACGCTTTGAGTTATTAACAGGATTTAATTTAATAGAAAATACTTTATTTGATGATAAAATACATCATTATATGTTGAGTTTAGAAGATTACATTAAAGGAACGGAAAAAGTGTTTTATGAAATCACTATGGAAGAATTATATGGTTTAATGCCTAATAATCCAAAATGGATGGATGGAGCAAGAAGTGGAGCCATTATACCATTAGTCTTATTTAAAATGGCAAATGTTCAATGGATTATTCCCTCAGATTTAAATTTAATAAATGGAGTAATAAACGATTTAAAATAAAGGAATGAAATGATTTCTGAAAAAATTAAAAAATACTTTAATCAATTACTATGCTCTCATCACATTAATTCTTTTTATCATTTATAATTTAATCTTAAAAAGTTTAAAAATAGGAGGAAGCTTTTATCGCATTTTTATGATTGGATTAATAGTATTAAATGCAAGAGTTTTAATTAAAAATAGAAACAGAATAAAATATAAAAATCTGGCGCTTCTTCTTTATTTCTTCCTCGTCTTTTTTTCTAAAAATAGTTTTCAATGTTTCTTCGATTTTTCTAACCTTATCATTTTATGCCGAATCGGTTTTAAAAACAGTTTAGTCACAAAAATCCTTACGTTATTAATAACTCTAATAACTTTTTTGTTTTTCTATCCCTTACTCTTTGCTTTTCTATTAATTTTTGGAACGAGTTGGAAGGAAGAAGTGGAAAGAAAAGACATTTATAAGGATAGTCACTACTATTGCACGAATCATGATGAAGTGTATACATATTCAGCTGGAGCCATGGATTCATTTCATTATAGTATTGGAAAATATTATGAAATATTAAACATAGAGGGTATTCTTTATATTTCTTATCATAACAGAAACGAAGTATCTAAAGAAGAATATGAGAATTATTTGAGTAACCACGAATGCACATTAATAGAACAATTTAATTAAAAAAATCAATTTTTAAGAAGAATTATTGATTAAATTTTATATATTCTTAAAACTGAATTGAAAGGTGATAAAATGAGATACATAACAAATTTTGAGAAAAAAGGTGGGGCATGAACCCATTATTGGTCTTGGAGGCACAACACTCGTATTTAATAATAAAAAAGAATTATTATTAAATTTAAGAAGATCTGGAAAAGATTATTATTTTGAATACCCTAACGGAGATAAAATGTGTACCGTTAATGTTTTGTTTAAAGCTTTAAATTATTCCAGTACAATTAAAGTATTAGAGGATGAAAGTAAAGAATGAAAGTTTTTCCCTTTAAATCACTTACCAGAAATGGAATCAAGAGCTAAAGCTATAATCGATAAAATAAAAGATGGAACTATAAAAATAGAATAAGCACAGAAATGTGCTTTTTTTTAATCAAGGATTGACAATTGAATAGATATTCAATTATAATTAAAACAGTTGAACATAAATTCAACTAAATGCATAAATTATAACGGAGGTTTTTATGTCTAAAAATGAATTTTCTTGTGATTGTAATGTGATTCATCAAGAAGCCGTGGATGAAGTATTACAAAAAATGCCAAAAGAGAATACCTTTAACCATTTGGCGGATTTATTTAAATTAATAGGAGACACAACCCGCTGTCGAATTTTATTTGCTTTAGATCAAAAAGAAATGTGTGTTTGTGACTTAGCAAATGTTCTGAATATGACTAAATCTTCCGTATCACACCAACTTGCGGTATTAAGAAGAAGTGGCGTGGTTCGATGTCGAAAAAATGGCAAAGAAGTCTATTATACTTTAGATGATGAACACATCGTAAAATTATTTGAAATTGGTTTAAAACATATTAATCATAAAGATTAAAAAAAGGAGGAAAAAAATGAAACAATATCAATTTAAACTTATGAATTTAGATTGTGCAAATTGTGCCAACAAATTAGAAAGAGCTTTAGAAAAAATAGAATTAATCGAAAAAGTAAAGATTAGTTTTATCACTCAAAAACTGACCTTTGAATGTCAGGAAAAAGAGAAAGAAAAAGCACTTGAAACCATTCGAAAAATAATAAAAAAAGAAGAGCCAGATATAAAACTAGAGGAGGACTAAACGTTATGAATCGAAAAAAAAGGAAGCAAGTCATTAAAATCATTCTTTCAATGATTATAAGTCTTCTAGCTTTTTTAATAAAGTTTGAGTCCGAAAAAATGAAAAACGGGTTGTTAATAATAGCGTATGTTATAGTTGGAAGAGACATTGTATTAAAAGCCCTTCGAAACATTTTTAAAGGAAAAGTTTTAGATGAAAATTTTTTAATGACTGTGGCCACCCTTGGAGCATTTGGAATAGGAGAATTTCCTGAAGCGGTAGCGGTGATGATTTTCTATCAAATGGGAGAATTCTTCCAAAGTTATGCGGTAGATAAATCAAGAAAATCAATATCTAATTTAATGGAGATTAGACCAGATTATGCAAACGTATATCGAGGAGAAGAAATTGTAAAAGTAGACCCTAACGACATCAATATGGATGAAATCATTGTAGTAAAAGCGGGAGAGAAAATCCCTTTAGATGGCGTGATTATTGAAGGGAAATCAATGTTAGATACCAAAGCCTTAACAGGAGAGAGTATTCCTAGAAAAGTAACCGTGAAAGACAATGTATTAAGTGGATGCATCAATCAAACAGGTCTATTGAAAATAAAAGTCACAAAAGAATTTGAAGAATCTACCGTAAGTAAAATATTAGATTTAGTTGAAAACGCCAGTAATAGAAAAGCGGTAGCGGAAAATTTTATCAGTAAATTCGCTAGAATTTATACTCCAATTGTAGTCATCATCGCCTTAGTATTAGCCATCCTTCCACCACTTATTTTAAAAGAGACTACCTTTAACACTTGGTGCTATCGTGCTTTATCCTTTTTAGTTGTTTCTTGTCCATGTGCTTTAGTGATTTCTATTCCCTTATCTTTCTTTGGCGGAATTGGCGCGGCCTCTAAAATAGGCATCTTAATAAAAGGGAGCAATTATCTAGAAGCACTTGCCAAGACGGAAATCATTGCTTGCGATAAAACTGGAACTTTGACAGAAGGAATCTTTAAAGTGCAAAAAATAGAAACTTTTGGGTTGAATAAAAATGAAATTTTAAAAATGGCGACTTTAGCGGAAAGTTTCTCTAATCATCCTATTTCCCTTTCATTAAAAGAGGCTTATGGTAAAAAAATTAATGAAAAATTAATAACCATAACGCAAGAAATTTCTGGTAAAGGTGTTTTAGCCACCATCGACGGAAAACAAGTTTTAGTTGGCAATGAAAAACTAATGAAAGAATCCAAAATTAAATTTACAAAAAGTAAGGAAGAAGGAACCCTTGTTTACGTTGCCATAAATAAAGAGTTAGCGGGAATAATAGTCATAAGCGATAAAATAAAAGAGGACGCTTACGAAGCCATCAAGCAATTTAAAAGAAATCATGTAAAAAAAGTTGTGATGCTAACAGGAGACCATGAACAAGTAAGTGCTCAGGTTGCCAAATCGCTTCATCTAGACGATTACTACGCTGAACTTCTCCCGCAAGAAAAATGTGAACAAGTAGAAAAATTAATGACAGAGAAATCCAAAAACGGTAAAGTAATCTTTGTTGGAGATGGCATAAACGATGCGCCAGTTTTAGCTTTAACGGATATTGGCATTTCCATGGGTGGTCTTGGAAGTGATGCCGCCATCGAAGCTTCTGACGTCGTGATTATGACCGATGAACCTTCAAAAATTGCTCACGCCATTCAAATTTCTAGAAAAACAATGAGAATTGTAAGACAAAATATTTTCTTTGCCATAACCATTAAAATTGGAGTATTAGTATTAAGTGCTTTAGGATTAGCAAGTATGTGGGCGTCCGTTTTTGCGGATGTCGGCGTATCTATTCTTGCCATATTAAATGCTTTAAGACTCTTAAAAATTAAAAAAATTTCTTAAGGAGAAAAAAACGAATGAAAAAAATAGTGCTTTCTATTGGAGGCATGACGTGTAGTGCTTGCTCAAGTGGACTTGAAAAATATTTAAACAAAAAAGAGGGCATAAAAAATGCCTCTGTCAATTTAATACTTTCCATCGCCACCATAGAATATGAAGGATTAAATAAAAAAGAAATCGAGCATTATATTAAAGAAGCAGGTTTTATAAGTTTAGGAGAATTCAAAAAAATAGAAGATAAAGAAACCACGAAATCAGAAAAACGAAAATTAATTTTTTTAGGAGTACTCATTGTTTTTTTATTTTATGTTTCCATGAGTCATAGGCTTTCATTACCTCAAATCCCTTACATAAACCCCGAACACTTGATCCCTTTATCAACGACTCTGTTACTCATAACCCTTATCTTTCTAATCGTTGAACGAGATATTTTAAAAAGCGGAATCAAAAACTTGCTCCACAAAATGCCAAACATGGATACCCTTGTTACACTAAGTGTCCTCACGAGTTTTCTTTATAGTTTATATGGCTACCTTCAAATAATGAATGGAAACGTGAACAACTTAGAAAATCTTTATTTTGAATCAACGTGTATGGTCCTTTATTTTATTTCTCTGGGTCGATACATTGAAAACAAAAGTAAAGATAGAACAAAAGATGCCATAAAAAAACTTGTTCAAATTACACCTCAAAACGCCATTTTAAAAATAGAGAATCAAGAAAAAAGTGTCTCCATCGATGAAGTAAAAATAAATGATGTATTGATTGCGCGAGCTGGAGATAAAATCGCCGTCGATGGAAAAGTCGTAAAGGGGAAAACACATGTTGATGAAAGTTTTATTACCGGGGAAAGTCTTCCCGTATTAAAAAAAGAAAAAAGTCAGGTAATCGCGGGCTCAACAGTCTATGAAGGTTACATCGAATACCAAGCTCAAAAAATTGGTCGGGATTCCACCATTTCTCATATCGTAGAACTCGTTGTAGAAGCAACCAATAGTAAAAATAAAATCGCAAAACTTGCGGACAAACTAAGTGGTTATTTTGTCCCCTTTATTCTTTTTCTAGCCTTGTTTATCTTTATCATCCAGTGGTGTATGGGTTATCCTTTTACAGAAGCTTTTAGTCATCTAGTCACTATTTTAGTAGTAGCTTGTCCTTGTGCTTTAGGACTTGCGGTACCCCTTGTGGTAGTGGTAAGTAATGGACAGTGTGCTAAAAAAGGCCTTTTCTTACGAAACAGTGAAATCTTAGAAAAAGCCAGAGAAATCGATACCGTAGTTTTTGATAAAACTGGCACTTTAACGTACGGAAAATTAAAGCGATTTAAAACCTATAATTATTCCAACAAAACAGAAGAAGAACTTATTAATTTAGTAGCCAATATAGAGCACTTTTCCAATCATCCTATCGCGACCGCCTTCAAAATTACAAAAAAATTAGAAGTTAAAGACGTTCAAACATTAAATGGTATGGGAATAACGGGCAAAATCAATCAAAAAAAGATCTACATAGGAAATGAAAAACTACTTAAAAAATTAAACTTAACCTCTAAAGAAAATAAAGATTATGAATTTCTATTAGAAAAGGGATGTAGTATTCTTTATGTCATCGAAGAAAAACAAATCCTTGGGCTGATTGGTGTACGAGACATTTTGAGACCAAACATAAATCATACCATCGAAGCCTTTAAGAAAAATAAAATTGAAGTGATTATGCTTACTGGAGACAATGAAAGAACAGCCCATCAAATTGCCAAAGAAGTAGGCATTACAAATGTAATAGCAAACGTGCTTCCAAAAGAAAAAAGTGAAAAAATCGATCAATTAATACAAGAAGGAAAAAAAGTTCTTATGGTAGGGGATGGCATAAACGACGCCCCCGCTTTAATAAAAGCCACTATTGGCGTCAGTATAAACGATGGAACCGATGTAGCGATGGATGCATCAAGTGTCATCTTAATGAACAACGACATCAATAACCTCTTAGATTTAATCAAAATAAGCAAACGTTCTTATCAAGTCATCAAACAAAACTTATTTTGGGCCTTTTTTTATAACCTATGTATGCTACCTATTGCATCAGGTTTCTTTAAAAATTATGGCTTAATGATGACACCTATGTTTGGAAGTCTTGCCATGACTTTGAGTAGTCTAACCGTCGTTCTTAATTCATTAAAATTAGAAAGAAGGAAAAAATGAAAACAATTGAATTAACCCTTGAAGGAATAAAATGTATGGGATGTGTGAATCGGATTAAAAACGTTTTAGAACCAATAAAAGGAATTAAAACCGTTGACATAAGCCTAGAAGATAAAAAACTAATCTTAACTTATAAAAAAGAAGAATCTTTAGAAAAAGCGATTGACGCCATAGAAAATTTAGGCTTTAAAGTTTTACAGAAAAAAAGAGTAAATAAAAATGAAGAAGAAAATCTATAAAAATTAGTGAAA
>CAJTYF010000050.1 GCA_910583945.1 uncultured Bacilli bacterium | reverse complement strand
ACACAACTTCGTAATGAAAGCAAAACTTCATAATGAAAAATTAAATCGTGTCAAAAAAAAGAAAAATTTACAAAACAAAAAAATAGTTACATACAATTTTTTTGAGTTTCATTTTTTTTCTTCAAATCTAATGAAATTTGTTTAATAATAGCCATTTTTATATCCCTTAAAGGATATTTATCTTCACTAATCACAGATAAATCAGGAGAAGATAAATAATTTTCTTTTCGATCCACACCAATTTGTTCTCCCATCATGAAAAGTAAAAAATTCCCAAAAGTATACAATAAATCATTTCCATACCAACTTTTAAAAACTTTATTTTCACTAATAAAATAATTTTCCAACAAAATAAAATGAGATAAAATATACGCTTTACTAACTTCTTGAATGAAAGGTCGAGTATCTTTACATGATTGCCACTCTAATAATAAACAATTATCATCTTTAATATTAATGACTAAAAAAATAGAACCTTTTTCTTCCTCTTTTACATCCTTTACTTTAATATACAAATCCCTTTTAACAAAAGGATTTTGCACTTGTTTTTCTAAAACAAACAGTTTTTCTTCTATTTTTTCTAAAGGTGTTTCATACATACTCATTTCTAATAATTCGATTTCCTGCATTTGTATGGAGTTAATTTTATCTTCTTTTAGTACTCGCAATCTATTTTCTATTTTATCATATCGAGAAAATAAATCCTCTAATCCTTTTTCAAAATTATCTATAATAATTTCTTTACTTAAAGAACAGCGTAAAGATTCCCTACAAACTTCAATCATTCTTTCAATTCTATCTTTTAAAAAAGTAAAACTTTCTTTTGAGTAATAATTTTGAATAAGAGCATCCAAAGAATTTTTGAAACCATATTGTTGCTTTAAATTCATTAATTGATGGTAAAAGTTTTCAATATTGCAGTCATAACGAAGAGATTCTTTTACACTTTCTTCTATTATAAAATGTTTATAAAAATAATCTTTTTTCATTTCATTATAAACCATATATACTTGATTTAAAAATTGATCATACTCATCTTTAATCTCTATTTCACTATTTAATTGATTTATTTTAATTATTCGATAAAAAATATCTTTTTTTAATTTTTTTAAATAAACTTGAATTTCAGAAGAAACATTCTCTGATAGAAAGGCATTCATTTTATTGATAGTATTTTCTTTAATTTTTTGAAGGACATCACAAGTTTTCTTTTCTTTTTTGATAGGTTCTACAACCCTCTTCTTTTTACAAATACTTTTTTCTAAAATTTCTTTAGCCTCTTTTAATTTCTGAAAATAAATCGTACTTCCACCTTTAGAATCCGGATGACATTTTTTAGCAATAAAATGCCAAGCTTTCTTAAACTCATCTTCCGTAAAATCATTTAAAAGCGTATATTCTCCATTTTTATTTAATACCACATTAAACAAATTCAAAGCCTCACATCGACTCATCTTTATCCCCCTCTTTAAATTGAAAAATATTCTATCAAAAAAAGGAGCATATGTCAAATAAGCGTATAGTTAAATGTTAGTAAGTTATCTTGATAGATTTTCTGACAAATACTCTCTTTCTTTAATATTATCTGCAAATAACGCAAACATTTTTCGATATTGTTCTTCATCTAAAATCATTTCCTCTAATATTTGATCTTGTTCTTTTACTTTTTTATATTCCTGAATATAACATTTTCCTTCTTCATAATTAGAAATTTTATTATCCATAATAGCTATTCTAATTATTCTTTTTTCCTCTGCACTTTCTTGTTCAACAATTAAACGAAATAAACTCATTTTTCTAGTTATAAAATCATTTAAATAAGCTAGCCGAATTTCACGCATATCCTCGGCAGTACTTTGATGACTAATAAGTTCAATAATTGGACTGTTTTTCCTTATTCTCTCTTCCATTAAAGATTTAGCCATTTCACTCATCTTTTGTGCTCCATTTTGACTGATAATTAAATTTACAAAATAGTCATTTTCACGGATAAAATCAAATCTTAAATAAAATCTTAAAACAAACATTTCTAATTCATCTTTTCGACTGGCAATTAATATAAGCCATTCCATATTTTGATTTATTTTCTTATCAGAAGCAGCTTTTGTCACTTCATTCATTTTAAATTTGTTGTCTTGTTTACAAATCAAGTTAAGAACATCAGGCTGATTACGTATAGCTGAATCGGATAACGCTCTTCTCATGAATACTTGTAATTCTTCTTTGAGAGAGCCAATACTTTTAATAGCTTCTATAATTTCATCACTTGAAATTTTTTCTTCTATATGTTCTTCTAAAAATAGTAAAACTTGCTGAGAATCAACAAAGTTAAGATATTCTTTTACTATAGTTTCATCAAAATATTTCACAATAAAATAAGCCTTTTTTGGTAAAGGACTTTTAATAAGCTCCTTCTTTAAAACGGAAGAAAGTATAATATTATTTTCTTGAAGATAACTATAAAAATCATATATCTCTTGATACGTCATCTAAAATCCCCTCTTTTGGAATTATTAGTATATCATAAATTTTAGAGTTTACAAGAAAAAAACTAGACCGTAGTCTAATTCTTGTATTCTAAAATGAAAGTGGAATTATTAAATAAAGGAGTTTACAGAAAATGTTTACTTAAAATTTGACACTAAAAAAGTTCAAGTAAATCATCTATAATTAAATTAGCAAAAAATAAATTATAGAAAGATGTGATTAACTTGAACAATATTTATTTTACTAAAAAGAAAGAAAAAAATAAACATTTATCTAAGGAAATGCTAGATAAAATTGAATCAGAATATAATCATTTTATTTTCTCTAAAAATAAACAAAAGAAAAAAACTGAATTTATGAAGGAGCTGTCTAAAATTATTGGTACCTCCTTATCTAATCTTTATGACATCATAAAAGATGGCTTAATTACTACTTTAGATTATGAATTAAGAGAAAGAATTGAATTTTCTTCTACTGTTGCTTTTAATAAAAGAAATAAAAAGTCCTTATAACATTAATTCTGTTGATGAAATAATTAATGATTTTAAAAGGAATAGATCAGAAGAAATTGCTGGAATGATAACTATTTGTACTTCTACCTTTTACAACTTTGTTAATGATGATAAAATTGATAATTTTAATATCAATCTTCTTCCTGTTAAACCTCACAGAAAACAAAAAAATGTCACTAATATCAATGAAGGAAAAAGAAAAAGAGATAAAATAAATAGTATTGAAAATCGACCCTTTTTACCAAATAATCGTGAAAAATTTGGTCATTGGGAAGGAGATACTGTTGTAGGTTCTTCTAAAATCGAAAATTCTGGTGCTTGCTTTACTTTAGTTGAAAGAAAAACAAGATTTCAAATTGTTGTTAAAATGATAGACCGAAAATCTGATACAGTCTTAAAAGCTGTTAAGAATATTAAAACACTATACCCCGAACTTAAAGATTACAAATTAGAACAAATTTTTAAATCCATAACTTTTGATAATGGAGTAGAATTTGCTAAATGGAAAAAAATTGAAAAGCTTCTTCATACTACTATTTATTTTGCTCATCCTTATTCTTCTTATGAAAGAGGAAGCAATGAAAATGGGAACAAATTATTACGTTTATTTTTACCTAAAAGTTGTGATATGAAACTTTATACCAATACTTATGTTATTAATGCCAACGAACTTATTAATACTAAAATAAGGAAGATTCTTGGTTATAAATCTTCCTTAGAATTATTTACAAATGAGTTAACAAAGTTAACTCCTATAGCTAGTTGATTTTAGCATGATTTTACACTTATTTATTATTTTTTCCAGTTTCTACTTGTAATTTAGCGACCGTAGTCTAATTCATTTTTCCTTTTCCTCCTTTTGAGCCATTATAGGTACTTAATACATTTGACTCAAACGACGTAACTTTTTTTACAGTATTTTTATAATCCTTAATGGTCATTGAAACACATTCATCTAATAATTGAGTATAAGTCTTTCCTTTTTTAGTAAAAAAGAAGAAAGCAAGACAACCTGGAATCGTATTGGGTTCATTGACATAAACCTCTTCAGTCTCTTGATTCACTAAAAAATCAAAACGAGTAATTCCCTTTAAGTTCAAACTTCTAAAAGCTTTATTTGAATAATCATAAATTTTTTCTTCAATTTCTTTATCGAGTAGTGCTGGAATTTTAAAACCTGTCGTACTATCACTTTTACAAGATTTCTTGCCCCCCTCACTTAAATATTTATCATCAAAAGTTAAGAAAGAATTTGTAGTATTCATCTCCCCAATCAAGGAAGTTTCCATCGATTCATGATTTCCAACCACCGCACAGTCTACTTCAATCAAGTTTTGTACAACTTCTTCAACAAGAATCTTTTCATCATACTCTAAAGCACTCTCAATAGCTTCTTCAATGAAATTTTCTTCTTTAACAAAACTGATACCAATACTACTTCCAAGTCGAGCTGGTTTAACAATCACAGGATAGCCTAAATTTTTAATTTCTTTAAGAATGGACGCTTTATCCGTTAAATAATCCTTTTCATAAAACCAAACAAATTTCGTAACAGGAATGCCATCCGCAGCCAAAACTTGTTTTTGAACCACTTTATCTTGACCAAGAGAAGCACCAAGCATATCAGGTCCAACATAAGGAATACCTAAAGTATCTAAGTATCCCGCTAAAGACCCATCTTCAACCCCTTTTCCATGAACGATAGGAAAAGCAACATCTATGACTCCCACTTGCTTGTGAAGAAGCCCTCTTGCTTTAATTAAAACAAATTCCTTATCTTGACGTACCAAATGAACTTCTACAGCACGGTTTTCAACCGTTTCTAAATCTTTAAAAGATTCCATTTTTAGTAAATTTTCTCCAGTAAACCATCTTCTATTTTTATCAATATAAATTGGAACAACCTCGTATTTTTCTTTATCAAAATATTCCATGGCTTGAACAGCGGTAATAATGCTCACCTCATGTTCAACAGAACACCCTCCAAAAAGAATTCCCACTTTAATTTTCAAAATTACTCACTCCTAACTTTCATTAAATATATCTGGTAAATCACTCTGTAATAAAATATATGTTTCTTTCTCTTTTAATTTGTTTAAAAGAGCCAATCCCTCTTGAATAGTTGAAACAATATAAATATTTTCTTTTTTAAACTTTTTTTGAATCAAGCCTTCATATAGAGGTTTGGTTTGCTTTTCACCAATAAGAATGGCAACATCCACTCGACTTTCCATATACATTCCCAGTTCTTTATTGGTTTCATAGGAAAGGTCACCTAATTCAATAATACCAGAAGAAATGACGATTTTCTTACCCTTACTTAAATTTAATACATCTAAGGCCATCTTAGCCCCTTCAATATTTGCATTGTAAGCATCATCAATTAACACCATATCATAATATTTTTTCAGATTCAATCGGTGTTCAATCGGTTTTACTTTCTTGACACCTAATTCTAATTGTTCTTGCGTTAAACCTAAGTGTTTTCCAAGAGCGATAGCGGCTAAAAGATTGTAAATATTCGCTTTTCCAAGAAGTCTTGTTTGCACCACCAATTTTTCTTTCTCCTTTTTAAAATGACAAGTAAATGTTGTCCCTTCAGAGCTCAGTTTTATATTATCCGCATAAATATCGGACTTTTCTTTATTATCAATTCCAATCCACACGATAGGACATGAATTTTTTAAAGCATACTTCACTTGATTTTCATCATCCGCATTTAAAACGCCTAAACCATCTATTGGTAAAGATTCAATCAGCTCAAATTTTGTTTTAATAATCGTTTCTTGACTTCCAAACGTTTCTAAATGAGCCATCCCTATTTTAGTTAAGATCCCATATTTTGGATGAACCAAATTACAAAGCTCTTTAATTTCATTTTTCTTACAAGCGCCCATTTCCGCAATAAAATAATCATGAAATTTATCTAAATAGTCATTAATCGTAATCATAAGTCCAAAAGGCGTATTATAATTTTTAGGTGTTTTTAATGGATTAAACTTAACACTTAACACATCATTTAAAATATTTTTACTACTGGTCTTTCCATAGCTTCCTGTAATACCAATCACTTCTAAATTTTTAAAACTCTTCAAACGTTTTAAAGACTTCGATTTAAAATAAAAATTAATAAGCTTTTCAATAGGAATATTGATAATATTTGCTAAAACAACCACAAATGGATTAAAATAAAGCCCAAAAATAAATAAGAGATAACAAAGAGTTTCATTTTTTAACAAACCTAAAAAAGGTATAAGATTAAGAAAGAACAACGTCACAAAAAGGCGTAAAATTCTTCCTGTATAATTTAATGGCAATTTCGTAACACTTTTTTTATGTTCATAAATAAAACTAGCAATTAAAACCATCATATAAATAAAGAATAAAAATTTAAAAAAAGACACTTGAATAAAAAAAAGTAAAATAAAACCTAAAATATCCCAATTCAAAAAATTCTTTTTTAAATTACTTTTCATCCATTTTAAATATTTATTGCCACGATTATAGCGATTTTGTTGCAACATTTGTAAATTTTTACTGGTCTTTAAAAATAAATAAAAATAAAATGGTACTAAAGAGACCCAAAAATTCATAACATTCCTCCTATCGAATAAAAGATTTAATAATCTCAACTGTCCGATTCAGTTCCTCCAAATAAACGTAATGGGTTCGACCAATAAAAGGAATCACCGCAGCATCTTTTATTAATGATTCAATTTCATACGCATTTTCAATTCCTACAGCGGAATCATTGGTTCCCCATAGAATAATCGTAGGAGCTTTAATTTTCTTCAAATTTTCTGTCGTATCCGTATTCACATGTTTCACTAAAATATCACGCATTTTAGGAGTAGCGTTACGATAATCCACTGAACCCATTTTTTGTTTTGTTTTCAAAGCCCAATTTTTTAGTATAGGGATTTTGGCTAACAATTTTAACACTTTGACTTTAAAAGAAATTTTCTTTCTCGCCACTTTGTAAGGACTAGCAATTAAAATCAATTGAGTAACGTGATATAAAGAGGCATAAATAATAGAAATTTTCCCTCCAAAAGAATGACCAATAAGTGCAACATCTTGAAGCTTTAAGGAACAAACTAAAGCATGAACCATTACCGCGTAGTCTTCTAAACTCCAAACCTCTTTGGGTTCATTGGATTTTCCAAAACCAGGCAAATCAATAATCAAAACATTATATTGTTCATAAAACGGTTTAGCAATGGGTTCCATCATTTCAATATTTTGTCCCCAACCATGAAGAAAGATTAGAGTTTTAAAACTATTGTTATTAATAAAAACATAATTAATTTTTATATTACGGTATTGAAACATTAGTTTTCACCCTCTCACATTTAAAAACTATTATACCACATTTTTTCTTGGAACTAAACTTTTGACTGATTCATTTTCAGTATATGCCTAAATAAACTTTTTGTTAAAGTTTTAAAACAAAAAATACTTCTTAATAAAGTATTTCAAAATTTTTTAAAAATCCACATTACGAATTTCAGTTAAATCATTTTCTTCTTTATAGTAAATTCGAAGCCTATCTCCTACTTTCATAAAAGGCAACTGATTTTTATTCACTTTTATTGAGACACTGTATTTTTTATTCTCTTGATCCATTAAATAATAATAGGTGGTTCCATCAATCAAAACCTCTTTAATAAATTTAATGGTAATGTCTTTAGTTTTAAAATTTTCAGTATTCATGACTTCATTCTCTAAATATTTTGAAACAATGTTCTCTATACCTAAACTGGATTCACCAACTAAAACATTTTGATAATCATGAACATCGACAAGAGCATACATTTTTACAAGTCCAGCATGATCTTTTAAACTCATTAAATAGGTTGGTTTACCATTTAAATTAATTAATAGTGGAAAAGTAGCTTTATAATTCATTTGTTGAACTTGCCCTTCGGCACTAGCCATAGCGGAATATTCTTCAGCACCTGGAACTTGATAAAACTTCGTTTCCTTGGTTCTCAAATTTGTTAAAATAAATCCGATATTTGCTTCATCAGAAGAAACGCTTGTAATACCTGTATACAAATAAACGTCATCATTTAATACCGTATAATTATAACCTTCTGTTGTTTTAACCACATTCGTTTGACTAAAAATAGAATTTAAAAAACCATTTTTATAAATTCCCCAATCATCCACCTGTTCAATAATTAAATCCGCATCGTAAACATGATCTACCCAAGCTGGAACTTCTGACACGTCATAATAATCACTTTCACCCGTAATTGGATTAAGTAAAACCACTCCTTTAACTTCTTTTCTTAATTGAACTCCCGCATATTTTAAAACAGGAACGACAAAATAAGGATGGCCTTCGTTATCAATTTCAAAGTTATAATTTCCAAAAATAAACGTAGGATATCTAAATCTTAAATGTCTTTTTAAATTCTTAAAAAAATAACTTGAAGGAACATATTTCATCCCTTCCTCTAATTTAACAAGAGCACTTTCTCCACTGACAGAATCAACCTTAATATAACCCGTTATTCCTTTTTGGTGATTCTTCATATATTTAAAAAAGCCATTATATTCTAAAGGGGTAACACGAAGAATCGTATCTTGATAATTAATTTGAGTATAAAGATTCGATACACGATATTGACTGACCATTTCAGGCATTTGACCCATTACACGGTCTCCTAACTTCTCGCTTGATTCTTTATCTATTAACGGCAAACGATTATAATTAATTTCTTCAATATCTTTAGCAAAGTCACCATCCTCTAAAATCGTTATACGTGTTTGATAAGCATGAGACATAAAAAGAGGTGACAAAATAAAATTAATAAAAAGAATGCCTAAAAGAATTATAACAAAACTTCCCATAATAATTTTTGAAGATAAATTAATATCATTAAATTTTTGATTGGTAGAAATAGAACTTATTTCGGTATTTAAAAGAAGAAAAACAAAAAGTAAAATCCCTACAAAAATCCAAAATTCAAAACTTTGCAAATGAATGGGAGGTAAAAACAAATAAAAGTAAACAATTCCTACTCCAATAGTCACTAAAATACTTATTAAATTTTTCTTTTTCATATTTCACATTCTTCCTAATTAATTATCTTATACTCCACTTTATGGAAAAATGCAATATTATTTAAGTATTTTTATTTTTTTCCAAATTAAATAAGTAAATATAAATACCATTTATAAAACTACTCATCCTCTTTCTTACTCATATTATTAATTTCATTTATTGATAAATGAGTGATTTTCTCTATATTTTCATTATCTTGAAGCATATTTTTTGCAATTTCAATAGATGTTTGTTTCGTTCCATTGTAAACTACCCCGTAACAAGATTTCGGGGCTTTAATAAGGAATCAAAAAA
>CAJTYF010000049.1 GCA_910583945.1 uncultured Bacilli bacterium | reverse complement strand
GAATTTCGCTACCTTAGGACCGTTATAGTTACGGCCGCCGTTCACTGGGGCTTCAGATCAATGCTTCGGATTATCGACTTACGTCATCCTAACAAATCACCTTAACCTTCCAGCACTGGGCAGGCGTCAGCCCCTATACATCAGCTTACGCTTTAGCAGAGACCTGTGTTTTTGGTAAACAGTTGCCTGGGCCAATTATCTGCGGGTCACTTGCATGACCTCCCCTTATTCCGAAGTTACGGGGTTAATTTGCCGAGTTCCTTAACCATAGTTCTCTCGCTCACCTTAGGATACTCTCCTTGACCACCTGTGTCGGTTATCGGTACAGGTACTTATAGCATATCTTTAGAAGTTTTTCTTGGAAGCATAGCATCAGAAGACTTAGGGTTCCGTAGAACCTGTCGCCATCACGCCTCAGTCTTAACGATATCACGGATTTTCCTATGTATCGACCTAAACGCTTAGACCTAAATCCAATAATAGGCCCTTCTTAGCTTTCTCCGTCACTCCATCAGTCCTATAAGTAGTACAGGAATATGAACCTGTTGTCCATCGACTACGCTTTTCAGCCTCGCCTTAGGTCCTGACTAACCCAGGGAAGACGAACTTTACCCTGGAAACCTTGGTCAAACGGTGGGGAAGATTCTCACTTCCCTTACGTTACTCACACCGGCATTCTCACTTCTAAGCGCTCCAATAGTCCTCACGATCTATCTTCAGCGCCCTTAGAACGCTCCCCTACCATTTGTATAAATACAAATCCGCAGCTTCGGTAATATGTTTAGCCCCGGTACATTTTCGGCGCAGAACCACTCGACTAGTGAGCTATTACGCACTCTTTAAAGGATGGCTGCTTCTAAGCCAACCTCCTAGCTGTTCGTGCGATTCCACATCCTTTCCCACTTAACATATATTTAGGGACCTTAGCTGGCGGTCTGGATTGTTTTCCTCTCGCGTATGGACGTTATCACCTCATACACTGACTCCCAAATCTACAACACATGGCATTCGGAGTTTGATTACACTCAGTACCCCTAGACGGGGCCATTGCATATTCAGTGCTCTACCTCCATGGTGCAATAATTTGAGGCTAGGCGTAAACCTATTTCGGGGAGAACCAGCTATATCCGAGTTCGATTGGAATTTCACCGCTAGCCACAAGTCATCCGAGCACTTTACAACGTACACCGGTTCGGTCCTCCATAAGGTATCACCCTTACTTCAACCTGCTCATGGCTAGATCACTCGGTTTCGGGTCTACAACATTGTACTTATTCGCCCTATTCAGACTCGCTTTCGCTTCGGCTCCGTGTTTTCCACTTAACCTTGCACAATATCATAACTCGCCGGCTCATTCTGCAAAAGGCACGCTCTCACCCATTAACGGGCTCGAACTTTTTGTAAGCATATGGTTTCAGTATTCTATTTCACTCCCCTCCCGGGGTTCTTTTCACCTTTCCCTCACGGTACTTGTTCACTATCGGTCATTAGAGAGTATTTAGCCTTACGGGATGGTCCCCGTAGATTCCGACAAGATTACACGTGTCTCGCCGTACTCAGGATACACTAAAGAGATTTCATGATTTCGCTTACGGGACTATCACCCTTTCCAGTTAACCTTTCCAAGTTATTCAGCTATCAAGAAATTTTGTAACTCCGTATATAGTGTCCTACAACCCCAGTCCTAAGACTGGTTTGGGCTATTACCGTTTCGCTCGCCACTACTAAGGTAATCGATTTTTCTTTCTTTTCCTCCTGCTACTAAGATGTTTCAGTTCACAGGGTTGCCTTCCTAAAACTATGAATTCATTTTAGGATATTAGCCGAAGCTAATGAGTTCCCTCATTCGGAAATCTCCGGATCAAAGCTTACTTACAACTCCCCGAAGCATATCGTCGTTTGTCACGTCCTTCTTCGTCTTCTAATGCCAAGGCATCCACCATACGCCCTTATTAATTTAACCACCAAAGTTATCTAATTGATGAGTTTTGAGATCTTAATGTCATATAATATGACTACTCAAAATTTACATTATCTAGTTTTCAAAGAACAAAATTCTTGAGAGAATGATCTCTCAAAACCAAGTAAAATTAGTCTATGTAGCTCTAATTTAAAACCTTTTCGCATATTGCGCTATCCCCGAAGGTTTTATACGGTTATTTTTCTATAAGTAATAACTCCATAGAAAGGAGGTGATCCATCCCCACGTTCTCGTAGGGATACCTTGTTACGACTTCACCCCAGTCACCTGTCCTACCTTGGGCGGCCCCCTCCATTGCTGGTTAGGCTACCGACTTCAGGTATTACAGACTCCCATGGCGTGACGGGCGGTGTGTACAACACCCGGGAACGTATTCACCCCGACATTCTGATTCGGGATTACTAGCGATTCCAACTTCATGGAGTCGAGTTGCAGACTCCAATCCGGACTGGGACTGGCTTTAAGAGATTAGCTTCACGTCACCGTGTCGCGACTCGTTGTACCAGCCATTGTAGCACGCCTGTAGCCCTAGACGTAAGGGGCATGATGATTTGACGTCATCCCCACCTTCCTCCAGCTTGCACTGGCAGTCTCTTTAGAGTTCTCAACTAAATGTTAGCAACTAAAGACAAGGGTTGCGCTCGTTATTGGACTTAACCAAACATCTCACGACACGAGCTGACGACAACCATGCACCACCTGTCACCCGGATAACCTCCACTCTGTTTCCAGAGCTTTGCCAGGGATGTCAAGTCTAGGTAAGGTTCTTCGCGTATTTTCGAATTAAACAGCATGCTCCACCGCTTGTGCGGGTGCCCGTCAATTCCTTTGAGTTTCAGCCTTGCGACCGTACTACTCAGGCGGAGTACTTAATGTGTTAACTTCAGCACCGGTAACCCGACACTTAGTACTCATCGTTTACGGCGTGGACTACTAGGGTATCTAATCCTATTTGCTCCCCACGCTTTCGTGCATGAGCGTCAGTAATGGCCCAGCAAACCGCCTTCGCCACTGGTGTTCCTTCTAATATCTACGCATTTTACCGCTACACTAGAAATTCCGTTTGCCTCTACCATACTCAAGCCTGCCAGTTTCTAAAACGAACCGAAGTTAAGCTTCGGGCTTTGATTTTAGACTTAACAAACCGCCTGCGCACGCTTTACGCCCAATAAATCCGGATAACGCTCGCCACCTACGTATTACCGCGGCTGCTGGCACGTAGTTAGCCGTGGCTTTCTTGAATGGTACCGTCAAGTAAGATTCATTTCCTAATCTTACAATTCTTTCCAAACAACAGAGTTTTACAACCCGAAGGGCCTTCATCACTCACGCGGCATTGCTCGTTCAGGGTTTCCCCCATTGACGAATATTCCTAACTGCTGTCTCCCGTAGGAGTCTGGGCCGTGTCTCAGTCCCAGTGTGGCCGATCAACCTCTCAGTTCGGCTACGCATCGTTGCCTTGGTAGGCCATTACCCCACCAACAAGCTAATGCGCCGCAGGCCCATCCTTAAGCGAAGCTTTAAGGGCTTCTTTACTCCGTAGAGCACATTCGGTATTAGCAATCGTTTCCAACTGTTATCCCCAACTTAAGGGCAGGTAACCCACGTGTTACTCACCCGTTTGCCACTAGGTGGAAAATCCAAATCCATTTTTGTGCAAGCACTCCAACTTCAATGGGCCACCTCGTTCGACTTGCATGTCTTAGGCATGCCGCCAGCGTTCATCCTGAGCCAGGATCAAACTCTCAATAAAATGATTTATTTCAATCTTTATTTTAGTTTAATCTAAGCTACTCAAAATTGACTTTTTTACTTAGTTTTCAAAGATCATTTTCTTGCGTCTTTTTCATAACGCACGATTAATATATCAAATCTTTTTGTCTATGTCAACACTTTTTTACATTTTTTTTTAAAAACTTTTTTGTGTGTTTACGTCGACATTTTTTTTAATTGTCAATCATCTACCGATTTGATACTTTTTTATGTTGAAACTTCCTTCAACATGTTTTACATTTTACTCTATATTTTATGTAAATGCAACAAAAAAATGCTAATTTTTAGCATTTTTTTTAAAATTAACGTATTTTTGATAGTATTCATCAATTTTTTCCTTTTGAAACGGCTCTTTTTCGGCTTTTTTTAAGCTAATCAACTTTTGTAATTCTTCTTTAATTATTAAGTCTAAATCGTCACTATACTTCATTATACGCTTATGATATTTATATTCGTTTCTGTCAAGAATACGAAAACCACCATCTGGAAATACTCTTAAATCTAAATCATAGTCAATATATTTTATTATTTTATTGTCAATTACATAAGGTGAGGCAATATTACAATAGTAAAATAAACCTTGTTCTTTTAATTGAGCTATAATATTAAACCAATTCTTTTTATAAAATATTAATATTGCTAATTCATTTGTATGATAACTACGTCCATCATTCTCGGTTATTTTTGTTTTATCATTCGCACATACTATTCTTTCTTCTGTTATTTCTAATACTGTTGCTTCTTCACAGACACGATGAAGCATTCCATTATGTTTATAACAATGTATAGTAAGATTATCTCCTACATTTATATTGTTCATAAATCTCTCACTTTCGTAATTATTATACAATAATTCTGTAAAAAAAACAAATCGAGTCTTATTCTCCTTCGGCAAGTTCTATTGCTTTTTCTAATTGTTCATCAAAAGAAGAGTTCATTTCTTTTTCGATTTCATAATCTGGTTTTATTCCAAAACCATCTATACATTCCCCATTTGGCGTCAACCATTTTGCTGAAGTATATTTTACCATACTCCCATCTTCTAAATTTCTCGTTTGTTGAACTTTCCCTTTTCCATAGCTTCTTGTACCTACTGTTATGGCTCCATAGCTTTCTTTTAAAGCCGCAATTAAAACTTCTGATGCGGAAGCACTGCTTTCATTCATCAAAATCACAATTTTATAGTCTCTTTTTTCATTCGTTTCATCTTTAAATACGGTATTTCCATTTTTTTCTTCTAAAGAATAAATTGTTTTTCCTTTTTCTAAAAACATGCTTGCAATGTCTTTCGCTTCTTTTAGATACCCTCCTGTATTGTCTCTCAAATCAATAATTAAAGATTTCATACCGTTTTGTTCCATATCTTTTAAAGCAAATTCTACTTGTTCTGATAAAGTATTTGAAAATTGTTCCATTTTAAGATAGCCTATGTTGTTTTCCATTAACACATAAGCAATCGCAGGGATCAATATTTTTTTATTTTCTACGTCAAAAGATAAGATTTCTTCATTTCGATTTACGGTTATATTTAATTTTGTCCCTTCTTTCGTTTTTTCAACTATTTCATTAATTTCATCGGTTGAGTTGATTTCTTTATCGTCCACTTTTATAATTATATCCCCTATCATTAGTCCTGATTCTTTGGCCGCTCCCCCTTCTACAAAACCTTCTATTGCTTTTGTGCTTCTATTTAATTGAATTCCTAGTCCTTTATACTCCCCTTTTAATTGATCGGCTAAAGAATTGGTCTCTTCTTGACTCATATAAGTGGAATAGTCCTCTCCTAAGTAGTTAAACATTGCTTCTATTGCACTTTCTAACATGGCTTTTTTGTCTACATTTTCATAGTAATCTTCTATTAAAGAAGCGTAAACTTTTAAAAACTCTTTTAAATCTGTATCTTTACTTAAATCTTGGAAAGTAATATTTTTAGTTAATCTATTTTGATTGTAGACAATTACACCTGTTGTTAAACTGGTAATTATAGAGGTTATAATAATTATTATGATTATGTCTCTTAATCGAAAACCTTTCGTTTCTTTCATTTGCTCATCCTTTACTATAAAACATCTTATCATATTTTCTAAAGGTTTAAAAGAAAAAAATCAGTCAATATTTGCTGATTTTTTATGAAGCTTTTATATTTAGTTCTTTTTTTATTTCTTCCACATTAGTTATTAATTTTATTACTTTTCCCTTTTTTATTTTTAGTAATGTTATTTCACCTAATTTTAATTTATCTAATGATTCAAATGAAGTAGACGGATTTTCTTTATCTACATATTTGTTATTAAAATAATCTTCTGTATCGATATAATAGACTTTTAAAGATTCTTTTTCACTTTTATACTTTGACATAATAGTATCGTAATAACCTACTAAATTACTTTTACTACTAAATGCAAAAGTGTAATATTCTTCAAATGGACGGTTTAGCATATTTCCAACAATTATATTTGTATCGCTGATTGCTCCTGCTTGATAATTTATTTCATCTGAGGCCTTTTTCTTATTAAACAAATCTTTGGTCACGAAAGCTCTTGTAAAGAAATAGATTCCAATAATAGCTATAATTAATCCTCCTAAAACTAAAATAAATTTTTTTATTTCGGCTTGCTCTTCTGTTTGTATTTTTCCTAATGTTTTTTTATTCATTTCATTTCACCTGGAGTTATTATAACAAATAGTTTTGAAAAAAACAAATATCATTGCATTTTCCTTTTAAAGCACTATTTTTATTATAAAGAATAATTTTCTTTTTTACTTTAAAATTTTCATTTAAAAGTTTAATTTATTTCTTTTTTGATTTATGGAATACTAAATATTATTTTTTACAAATATTTCTTTCAAGTAAGGCATCACCACTTTCTTGAAAATTAATATCTATATTCATCTCTTCTAAAATGGAGGTTATATTAGCGCAAGGTGCTCGAAGCAGAGCGTCCTCTATCGCTTCGTTAAAAAAATTTAATTCCCTCGTTTTGTCATCTATCATTGTTTTATATCCATTCTGCGTATTTACTATAAATTCATGTTTTATTACTTGTTCTACTCTATTTTTCTCTAATTCATTTTTAATATATGTATTAATAAGATTTGGATTAAAATTTTCAATGAAACCACCATCTAAAAAAGCAAAATAAGATTTAAAAAAACGCGTACCACAATCTTTAGTAAAATTAGCAAACTCTGTACACTTTTTCCCTTTTAACTCATCATAATATTCATATTGGAAAACTAAAGGCATTATACCTAAACTATTTTTACAATTAGCAGACATAACATAATTAATAAAAGGAATTTTTGTTACTATAGCATCTATATATTGAAAATCTTTTCCCAAATTAGCTTTATACATTTCCCAATCTTTAAATTTATATCTTGTAAGAGAAGAAAAATCCTGATATATCTTTTTCCCTTTAGATTGCATTAAATTTCTTTTCATGTATTCTAAACTGCCCTTTAAAATTTTTATCTCATAATATTTTAACATAACCATTTCCCCTTTTTGTTATGGTTTTCTACCATACATCATAAATGAATACATGTCAAGTTTTTTTCAAATTAGTTAGTTAAAAAGAGACTGTTAGTCTCTAGAGATTTTTATTAGTTATTTTTGTTTTAGTTTCTCTTCAATTTCCATCAAACGATTGTATTTGGCAATTCTTTCACCACGAGACATGGAACCACATTTAATGAATGGCAAGTTTAATCCAACTGCTAAATCAGCTATAAACGTATCGGTTGTTTCAGCACTTCTGTGAGAAATAATGGTTTTATAATTATTCTTTTTGGCACATACAATGGTTTGAATCATTTCTGAAATGGTTCCTATTTGATTCGCTTTTAAAAGAATAGCATTACCACTTTTTAATTCCACTGCTTTTTCTAAGTACTTTACATTTGTAACAAAATAATCGTCCCCTACTAGCATTACTTTTTCTCCAACAAGTTTTGTTAATTCGGCTAAGTCTTCAAAATCGTCTTCGTAATAAGGATCTTCAATACTAATAATTGGGTATTTTTTTATTAAAGCTAAGTAGTATTTTGTCAATTCTTCTTTAGTGACTTCTTTTTTATCTAAACGATATGTTCTAGTAAGAGGATCGTATAATTCACTAGCCGCTATGTCTAAGGCAATATAAACGTCTCTACCTGGAACGTAATTGCTTTCTTTTATGGCTTTCATGATTAAGTCTAAGGCTAAACTATTGTAGGCTAAATCTGGAGCAAAGCCTCCTTCATCTCCTACAGCTGTGTTTAAGTTTTGTTCTTTTAAAATATTCTTTAATGTATGAAATATTTCTGAGCCACAGCGTACTTTTTCCTTGAAACCTTTAATAACTGGGACAATCATAAATTCTTGGATATCTAAACTATTTGAAGCGTGTGCCCCACCATTTATAATATTAATAAAAGGTATAGGTAACGTTACTTTTCCAGTGGATACATATTCATAAAGTTCTTTTTCTTCTGATAAAGCTAAAGCTTTTAATACCGCTAAAGAAACACCTAAAATAGCATTAGCTCCTAAACGACTTTTATTTTCTGTTCCATCTAGCTCAATTAAAAGACGGTCTATTTCTGTTTGATTTAATTCTTTTCCTAATATTTTAGGTCTAATTACTTCATTTACGTTCATGACAGCCATTAATACCCCTTTGCCATGAAAACGTTTTTCGTCTTTATCTCTTAATTCTAAAGCTTCTCTACTTCCCGTAGAAGCTCCGCTAGGTATTGAGGCTTTAACACGTAAAGAATTATCGAGTTCAATTTCAACTTCAATGGTTGGATTACCTCTTGAGTCTAGAATTTCTCTCGCTCCTATGTTTTTAATTCTTGACATGCTAAACACCTTCTTATTCTTATAATATAGTATAACCAAAAATAGGAAAAATAGCAATTAAAAAATGGACCGTTTACTCCCATTTTATTTAAATAATTCTTTGAAATTATGAAATTTTCTTTTTAATAAAACTAAATCATTTAAATTCAAGATATTGTATAATATTATAAAGATTCCAACTGTTTTCGTTATGACTAAAGTTCGAAAAGGGTTTATAATAATCATTATTCCTAAAAAGATGAGTAATAACCCAGATGCAACTAAAATTTTACTACTTTTTTTATCCAATTTTTTTATATAGAAAAAGTATACCATTTTATTGATTCCTTCAAGCCAGAGTCCTATTCCTAGTGATAAATTCAAGATATTTAAGATTGATAGAGGATTAAACATGATAAAGATTCCTAATATTAAATTTAAAATGCCAAATATTAAATTATAGCGAAATAAAGTCAACTTATTTTTATTGAAAAAAGAAAATAACTCTATTAATCCATAAATTAAGAGAAAAGTCCCTATTAATAGTCCTACTGTTTTATTTGTTGTGTCACTTTTTAAAAAGACAAATAATCCTAATAAAGTATATATAACAGAAAATGTCATTTCTATGAGGATTATTTTATTAAATTCTTGTTCTATTTTCTTCATTTTATCACCCATTAATGAGTTAAGTATAGCATGTTTGAGTAAAGTTGTAAATTCATAGTTGCTTATTATTAAGGTAGAATATGAATTGGTTCATAACCTTCTTGAAGATTCTGTACATCAATTTTTTGTCTGACTTTTCTTCTGATACTTACTTTCGTGTTTCTGGCCTTCGTATAGTTCTTGTATACCTTAATTTAACTTAAGACTCTTTGGAATTTAGTACCTTATCTCTTTTTTAATCTAATTTCAACCTCTACAACAAACGGTCTATTCTTAGGATTATTATTATTATTTTTCACAAGACTTGTTACAAAATATGTGGAGCACTTTATAGATAGAATTTCTACTTACTAAACTATACGACCTTAACCCAGTTGCTCAACCTATTAAGAAGCGAGGACGAACACCAAGTGGGTATTTAGCAACATAACAACCATTGGAATAACCAAAATCACTAGCGTATGCAAATCGATCCACACCAGTAACATTTTTTAACCAATAATGAAATCTTGTAGTCCCATAGCTATTAATAAACTCAGGTTTTAATTGAAAGAGAGCATATTGTCTATTATCAATTCCTGTATCATAGCCAGCACTTGACCATACATTTGTCCCATATACATTTTGTTCACTCATTAAATCAATACTTCTAGTATACCATGCCCAATCGTCTGTTGTTCCTTTCCAGATTCCTCCACTTTGATTTATGGTGTTTG
>CAJTYF010000048.1 GCA_910583945.1 uncultured Bacilli bacterium | reverse complement strand
TTTCCAATTTATAACAAACTATCAAATAAGTACTTGACTTCTAATAGTTAGTCATCTTCTAGTGTTCTAAAAACTTCTATTTTATTGGAATCAAAAAAAATCACAATTTTTATCTTCACCCTGTTTTTCTCGTGTCACTACAAAACGTTCATCGTTTTTTAAGTAAAAATAAATAGGACCATAACCACTAGACGGAGTCTGTTCAATTATTTTTTCTATACTTTCCTTTTTTTCTAAAATTCTAGATAAATCTGTATCTAAAGGCGTAGAATCGCTATTAGCACTTGCACCTAAATATTCTTTTGCAAGACTTCCATTTTGTAAAATATTATGTAAATAATCAATTTTTTCAATACCCTTTATAAAATCTCCTACTTCAATTTTTAAATCTTGTAGAGCAAAGTTTCGATTTCTTTGTTCTGCTTGTTTTAACTTTTCATTCCGATAAGTTTTGACTTCCTCTAAAGTATTAAAACCTGCAAAATGAAAATACATTTTTATAATTCTATCTGGTAAATCATAAGAAAGTTTTCCATTTGGTGAATAAAGTTGAATTAATTTTTCAATATCTTTTATGAGATTTCCTGTTAATTCATTACTCTTTTCTTTTCCATTTTTAGTATTGTTATATAAAATATTTAAGTGTTGAACAAATACTATCAATACTTCTAATTCTTGAGGATTTAATTTTTCAAAAGAAAGGACTCCATTAGACAAATTTAAAAACATTTCTTGCCCCTTTTCCAAATTTTCAAGATAATCATTCATTGATTTGTTATTGGATCCTAGTGCTGCTCTAACTAAATCAGAAAAGATAATAATATCTCTCTAAATATTTTCACCCCATAAGTTTGCATTTTTTAAGTTTAAAGGGCTATTTTTTAGCATTGGAGAAAATTCAGAAAATTCAGAAAAATTAAAATCATAATTAGAATGCAAAATTTTAAAGACTGAAAATACCTTTCCAATGTAGGGAAGATTATTCTTTAAAAAGATTTCTTCTATTTTTTCTAAAGATTTTTTAGGATTATCGACTTGGAATAACTTACGTGCTAGTAAATTTTTACAATTATTTAATTCCTCTGAATTAGAATAAGACATTTTAAAAAATAAATCAGTTATTAAATCCATTTTAGCAAAAGAAAGAAATTCCATATTATTTAAAGCATATTTTTGAAAAACATCTCGAAATTGATGGTCTTCAATCTTATCATACACAAGTGCAAGTTTAATCACTGTTTCGTTTTCAATACTTCTTTTATATTGTGTAATCCAACTAAATTTCTTATCTAATGAATGTATAACATTTATGTGCTGAAAATATTGATACAAATTAGGCTGATTGCAAAAATCTAAAGGTTTAAAAGTACGATTATAAAATTTTTCCTTTATAGCATTTGGTGTGTCTGCTGGTAAAAATAATTGAGGATACTTTTCCTTAAACGATAGAGGCAATTTTTCATCATAAGGAACATGATCGATAAAAATATACGTATAAACCTTTTCATCGATAACTTCCGCTAAAGGTGCCTTCATTTGAGCTAATGCTTCAAAACAATTAATCCAATGGGTATTTAAACACATTTTAGATAAATATTTCCCATAACTTTTACATAAATTTAGATAATCATTTTTTCCAGCCAAATCATACAAAATACGTTCTTTTTCCAAAATAGAAAATTTAATTTCTTTATTTAATAAATAAGAACACCACTCAGGATTTTCGTAAATCATTTTGGCTGTTAAATCGTGATTATAAAAATGAACTTTTAATTCCATAGGGCAACTTTCAACAAGAAAGAACTCTGGAACTTGTGATGCAATAGATGGGATTTGTAGTAAATCTTCATAAAACTTATATTGCCCATTTTTTAATTTATTTAGAATTGACTTCTCTAGTACTTCTTCTAAATTTTCCCCATCATTTTTAAAAAGAAGAGGTTCTAAATATTTCCCATATTTTAAACATAAATCAAAAAATTTAGCATTTCCAATTCTTTTAATAAATTGTATAAATTCAAAATCTTGAAATCCTACTGTAATATTTTTATCTTTCAAAAGTTCTATGAATTCAGGATGTTTTTTTATCATTTCTGGATTAAGCCTTTTTTGATAAAATTCAATAGTCAAAGAACTATTTTTTTCTAAAAATAATTCTGGATATTTTTCTTGAAACTCAACTGGGAGTGAATCATCATATTTTAAATGATACTGAATAATTAAATCATATATAAATTGTTCAATAGTTTCAAAATCTTTATTTAGAGTAAAAGGCATATTTTTTATAAATTGCAGAACAATTTCTCCATATTCTGGCATTTGGATAATATCATATGTATTCTGATGAGTATAATTGGCTATTTTATTATAATTATAGGCAAATAATACTCCAGTTTTTGGTTCTAAAGAATAATGATCTTTGATTCTTTTTTTATATGCTTGTAACAAAAACTCTGGAATGCTCATTTTAGGGTTAATATTAATTATTTCAAGATATTTGTCATAATGATCATAAATTAATCTATTATTAAAAACTATTCCCAATAAAAACTCTTCTTCTTTAATAAATCGAGAATTCAAAGACGCGCCTAAAAAGGCAAATAATTTTTTATCCGTATCATTAGATAGCGATTGCATGATAAATTCTTGAGGAACCTTAATATATCTTTCATAATCATGAATATAATTTGCTAAAGTTAACTCTTTAAAAAACAATTTCCTAGCATCATAAAAATTAGTAACATATAATAATTCAGGATAAGTTTTAGCAAATTTTTCGCCCAAAATTTCAAAATGAAATTGATTGACTTCTGTTTCTAAAGAATCAATTAATCTATCGAGTCTAAGGTAGGCGCCGTCCTTTCTACTTATCTTATCCATAAAATCTTCTTTAATTGATTCGTATAAACCTTTATTAAGTTCCTCTGCCGTTTCATAAATCTCATTATTTTCCTTAAACCAATCCATTAAGATTTTATAAGATTTTTTTAGAGCCAAAATACATTCCCAATCTAAACCTAATGCTTTATCAATACCTACAATTTGGGTAATAATTCTATAATCCTCTCTTAAATATTCAATCGGTATTTTATGTGCCAAGTTATATTCAATAAAATCATCAATGGTGGCATAACTATTATAAATACCTTCACGTACTCTTTTAGGAATAGCTAACTTCTTTTTAAATAATTGAAATTTTTTATATTGATATCCCACAAAATCACAACCTTTGAATAACTCTATTTTATATAAGAATTTAATAGCTCGACATTTCCATTTTCATCAATATTAATTGCCCAAATGGGTGTTTTAGAATTATTAATAGTCAACCAATCTACATCATTAAAACTTTCTATAAAATAAGGGATGGGTTCATTACTTCCTATAAAATGATCAGGATTTTTATAAAGAGATGCATCCACCAGATTATAGTTTCCTGTTTCAAAATCTTCTATAGTTTTAGCAACCGCAATATTAGAAGAGACATGTCCTTCTCTATCAGTAGAAGAAGTTAGGACATAATAGTCATTCACTTTTTTGATACAAGTCACTCCTCCTATACGATCAGGAACAGAAACCGTTTTTTGCACATTAAAATTTTTATCCATAACTAATATCTCACTCGATTTATTTTGATTATGAATAGGCATTAAAATAGAATCTTCTTCAATCGTAAAACTTCTAACATAGGATTGATTATCGACAACATAATTCATTCCATTACTATTTTTTATTTCCTTCCCCATTAAAACGCCACCATCAGAACTTAAAAACTGTCCATCTTGAATTTTAAATTCATAAGTTCTAGTATGACCTCCAAATTCTGAGGCCACCGCATAATAAGTATCATTTTCTTCATTATAAGTCACATAATGAAACCTTGTTTTTAATCCATGATCATCAAAAGAACCTTTATAAATAAAATTTCCTTCAAGATATTCATAAGAAAGCATTCTCTTATTATCCGTATCTGTTACAACTAAATTTTTCCCATCGAAAGCAACTGAATGTGCTAAGTTAAAATTTGCGCCGTTAGGTGCATCAATCAAATTCCAATGAATCATATCAGGAGAAAAAAGAATCCTATTACTAAAAGTATTCGTAATAAAATACAAATCCTTATATTTTACGATTTGGGTGGGTGAATTTAAACCTAAAGAATATTGAGGTGTTCCATTTAAAGTAAACAATACACCCTTAAATAAATCTAGAAAAGCTTTTTCAACTGAAGGAATAGTATAAATTTCTGTTTCAACTTTTTCCGAGTCATTTAATCCATTCTTTATACCATTTAATTGCATAGTTTTAATAGAAGAAACCGTTGTATAGTTGTTTACAACATTATTTTCTAATTTAGAACTTCCAGCATTAATTTTAATAGGATTTATATCAGCCATTTTTCATCTTCCTCTTATAATAAATAGTAACAAATATAAAATAAGAAGTCCATAGAGTTTTACAGAATTTTAAACATTATAAAATAATTTACGATTAATCTTTAAAATTATAGTATAATAAACTCGAATAGAGGTAAAGAAATGAATAAAATTATAATTGAAGTAGGTTCAACCAACACTAAAATTGACATCTATAATGGACAAACAATAGAAAGATTAGAAGAACTCACGATTCCTTTTAAAAAGAATTATAAAGAAAACAAATCTATAAGCCAAAAAGATATAGATAAGTTAACCAATAAAATTAATGAATTACAAGAATATTATCAAGATATTTATGTATGTGGCACAAGTATTTTTAGAGAACTAAATCAAAACGAAAAAGAAACATTTTTAAATGATTTTTTTAATAAAACAGGTGTAGAATTTCATATTATCTCTCAAGAACAAGAAAATGAACTAACGGTTTTAGGTGCAACAAGATTTACCTCCAAAAAAGTCGGAATCTTTATTGGGGGTGGCGGTTCTACTGAAATTTCTATATTTGATAAGAAAATCAGCGAAAGCAAAAATACAGCTATTGGTGGACTAGACGTTATGAACGCTTTTCCCGATTTAGATGAAGATTATGCCAAAACCCCACTTGAAGAAGTGATGAATTATATAGAAGAAAGATTAAATATCCCCGACACCAAAGTCGATATTTTAATACTTGCTGGAGGTGGACATGAATTTTTTGCCCGCAACTCTGGTATGAAATATGAAGAAAACACTTTATACAAAGATAATCAGGCAACCATTATGATGGACATTGAAACTAGAATAAAAGAAACGAAAAGATATTATGAAAACATATCTCTAGATGAAATCAAGAAAAAAGTAGCAAATCCTGACTGGTGGTCTGCTACTCGCGCCATGTGTGCCTTTGTATTAGTAGTCGCTAAAAAATTAGAAGCCAAATATATAGTTCCCACAAATATTTCAATGGTGTATGGAATAATAGAAAAAAACAAATAGACTTTTTAATAGTAACAAATATTATACTTTTAGCTCTTTTATAAAATATTGCATCTTATATGGTTATATTTCAGAAACTATTGTACTAAACGCGGGAAATTTTACTAAAAAAATTGAACGTAAAGACCATGAAGTCTATACTTTATTTGAATTTAGGAAATTTAGAAAAAATTTAGATAATTATATCTACAAGCAATTTTTTAATTTTATATTCTTTTATGGTACTAGACCAAGTGAAACAATGGCCCTTAGATTTTGTGATTTAAAAAGAAATACAGTTTTCATAAACCATACACTTCACAGACAAGGAAGAAGAGAACTCGACACACCAAAAAATCAATCCTCTTTAAGAGACTTAGAAATAAGCTATTTAATGCGATTTAGAATCTGGAAATTAAAAAGAATTTACTTAAAACAATATGGCACATTTAAAGATGAATATTTCCTATTTGGTGGCGAAAAACCTTTATCTACTAGTACACTAGACAGACATAAGAAAAAAGCGTGTGAAAAGGCACATATTCATGAAATTACCCAACATGAATTTAGGCATAGTTATGCAACTCGTATGATACATAAAGGTGTCCCTATTGATTACGTTCTATGGGACATAGTAAAGTCTCGATGACTTGTGACGTTTATTTACACCAAGAAAAAAGAATACGAAAACGCATTCCTTTTATAAATAAGTTTTTTTAAGACCCACCAAGATTTTAAAAAACTTTATATTAAAACATATCACTATGTCTTAATCAAATTAATGGGGCAATACCAAAATGAGTTTTGCACCCAAGTAGTAAAAGTATTTAAGTAAATACTTGATAGACTAATTATAACATAACTTTATGTTCTCTTACAATATATTTCAATAACAAATAATGTAAAAGTTTAAAACTATATTAATCATCTATTACTTTTACTAAATAATCATAATTATTATTAATTTCTTTAAAACCTACATTTTTATATAATTCTATTAATTTTCTTTTTAATGTTTTGTCATCCCTAATCATTTTTTCCTCAACACCATTTTTTTCAAAAGGTTGGGCACATACAACAATAATACCAACATTCAGTTTAAACACATACTTAATTAAATCCTCTAATTGCTTAAGCAAAAGTTTTGCATATCCTTTATTTCTATAATCTTTTTCAACATATATTCTATCTAAGTAAAAAATATTATCAGAAAAAGTTTGATAATCAATTTTGATTTTTTCTTCCCCATCAAATAGAATATCATATAATTTATTGGTATCACCACTACACATATCAAAAGTATCAAATAAACTTAGACCATATTTATATATATAATCCATATCATAAAAATATCCACTTAAAGAAACTATAGTTTTTTGATTGTCATTGTCATCACTTTTTTCAATAAGTTCCATTGTAATTGGATAATAAGATATCAAATCTGATAATTCATTAAACTCAAATTTTTCCAATGGTTTATTGAATTCTAAATTAAACCTTCCAAAATTCACTTTCATTTCTAAATAACTATCATCAATCATAAAGCTCTCCTTGATTTTCTTCTGAACTAACATCTTTTGAATCTTCATATTCTTTTTTTGCATTCATAATTAATTGAACAGCATTTTTAAAATCTTCACTTCGAGCCTCAACAACTATTTTTTTTATTAGCATTTCATAATCTTCTAATTTTTCTTCTGTTTCATATTCTATTTCATCATCATTAGACATTGCTTTGCTAATAACGCTATCCAACGATTTATAATCAAATTCTCTAAATTCTTCGTCATCTATACGGAATTTAACTATATTTTCAATGCTATCTGTTTTAATTTCAATTTTCATAATATATTTTCACCTCCATAAATTTCATATCTATTTTTTATCACTTCTTTTGATCCATCAACATTTTTAGCAATTGTATTTAGTTCATCTCTATCATCACATTCTGGACAAAAACTTCTATAATAAAACTTATCTTTATCTCTTATACATTCGATATAATTGGTTGGGTCAGCATTTACAGCTACGATAGGATCGTGTGTTACAATAATTATCTGTACATAGCCTTTTGTATCTTCGATTAGTTCCCTTAATACATCACTTATAAATGGTTTATCTACATCATTTTCTATTTGATCAAATAGTATTACATTATTTTTACCACCTTTTATTTCTTCTTCAAAATAGATACTAATATATGTTTTAGCAATAGTACCAGGATTTAATTCATTTACATCTTGACCATCAAATAAAATTTGTACTGTAACATCAAAGTCGTCAGATATTCCACTTTTATTATCATTTATCAAATTTAACTCTGCATATTTATTAATTACTTTTTTTGCTTCGGATGGATCTGTTAAATTAAATATTTTATCTTCCAACATAGTTTTTTTCCCATATGTATTAAATATTTTATTATCTTTTATATTAAATTTTGTCAAATCTATTGCAATTTTTTCTTTTACAACAACATTGTGTTTGATATTAACTATTTTTTCATCATCTATATCATCAGTAGTTATATTTAAAGAGAATGAATCAATTTTTAATTTATTTATAAAATTTTGTTTAATTAATTCTACTAAATTATTCATATCATTAGGTATTTCATTTATTAATTTTGTTTTTAATTGTGCTTTTTGTGAAATATTACCATTTATATCCTCTATAATTTTTTTAATTGTGCTAATTTTCTTAACTTTGTATTTTTCTAGCAAATTCCTAAAAATTATTTTTTTATTAAGACTATACATTTGTGTACTTAATTTTTCTATAGTATCAATTATCGATTGTTTCTCATTTTCCTTACAATCAACTAACAAATTTTTTAATGATGTGATATATGTTTCATATTCACCAAATTGTTGTAAAAAAACATTGGTATATGTAATTTTCTCCTCTTCTAAGATATTAATATTAAACACTTTTATTGACATTAATGATTTTTTTTGAGATATCTTACTATTTAGCTCAGTTAGTTTCTCAGTAATGCTTTTTTCATTTTCTTGAATATCCTTCAGAAGCTTACAATATTGCATTATTTTCTTTTTATAATCTTCTAAAAATTTATTAAATTTTTCCCGCTTAATAAATTTATTATTTATCAATTCAATAATTGAATAAGTATCTTCATTATCATTAGAAGCATTTGCTCTAATTATTTTATCATATAAAGCCGCTCCAGTATCAACATTTATTATACTTGGATTTAATAAAATCCCTTTTTCATTATAAATTTCTACACTAGTATTTTTAGCAAAATCATATTGCATATTCTCACTATAACCTGAAATTAACTCTCTCTTAATTAAATTTAATAATAAAGATTTTCCGGAGCCAGACTTTCCGATTATACAATTATAATCATTATTAAAATTAAGCATGGTTTCTATTATTCTGTTTTGATTGGTGTTTGCTTTTAAAATTATTTTTGAAATATAGTTATCATTTATATTTATACTATCATATTTTTTAAATCTTCTTGTGGGATTAGTTATTGAATGTACAAGTCCTTTAAATGTTGGCTCGGCATTCATATAAAAATTTCTATATTTTTTATCATAATTATCCCAGTCTCTAATATCAGAAAATAATACTCCGCCAAACTGATCTAATTGTTCTTCGCCTATACTTGATAAAAAATCTTTTATTTGTTCTAATTTCCAGTTTGAAGGACTGTCAAATATTCTAATAAATCTTTCTTTAACCTTTTTTAAAGCCTCCATAATATTAATTTCTGAAGCTTCTTCAAATATACCTTTAGATTTAATTCCATGAGGAATTAAAATAGAATCATATTTTCTTAATAAATCTACAATGTCATCACTTGAATATATTATTTCAGGATCATTATTTTTAATTTTAGTTAAAGAATTAATATGATATGATACCTTTAAATTTTCCTCAAAGCACTTTTTAAATATAGTTACTATATGTAATGGATGATTAGAGTCAGTAACTGTATCTAACTCTACACCTAAAAGAATATTTCTATGTAACAAATTAGCTAGATAATTTAACATAATATAGTTTTCAAAATTAATAATATTATGATTAGTTACAGCACATAATTGTATTTTATATTTCAATAATACATTCACATATTTTTGATAAGAAAAGTTAACTACATCACTCTTTCTATCACGAGTTATTCCTGCAAATGTATGCATATGTAAATCAATTGCATTCCATTTTTCCATTTTACCACCTACATTAAAAAAGCCAATACAAAACCTTTTAAAGTCTGTACTAGCCCTTTAAATCTAAATTCATTATATCAAATAATTCTACAAATTGCTACAAATCTCTTAATTTTTCAAATATAGGCACATTACCTTTATAACTTTTTGGAGAGATAGGACTAGGATGATAAATAGGTAATATCTTGTAACCATTAACTTCATATATGTTACCAACTACATCTGAAAATTTATTAAATTTAAAATTAAGTAAATTTCTAGTTGGAAGTTCTCCTAAAGTAATAATCAATTTAGGATTTAATATTTTTAATTGTTCTAACATTATATTCTTACAATTGCTAGAACAAGTTTTTAAATTTTTTCTTTCAAGTGGATAACACTTAACTGATTCTAAAAATGTAGTTTCAAAAATATCTCTATCAATAATATCAAATAGTTTTTGCAATACAACTCCACTAGGTAATACTTTACCATTTATATCACACCATAGTTTATGACTCTTTCTCCAACCATTATTAGCAGGAGCTTCTCCAACTAAAACTATGGATTGTCAACACTTTTTTAGACAATATTTATAAGGACAATTGTAATCTGTA
>CAJTYF010000047.1 GCA_910583945.1 uncultured Bacilli bacterium | reverse complement strand
GGATTTCCAAAATGAAATTTTTATATAAACGGGATTTCGATAAACTAATTAACATTTTTTAAATTCTTTTTCTTTTTTTAGTGAAAGTAGTTTATAATAGTGTAGAGAGTGATTTTATGTACAGAAAAACCTATGCTGTCATAGACAGTGAAAAAATAAAAAACAACACCAGAGAAATAATCAAAAAATACAACAAATACAAATATTATATAGCGGTTGTCAAAAACAATGCCTATCATCATGGAATTAAAATAGTGAACGATTTAATTGAAGCTGGAATTAATTATTTAGCAGTGTCTTCTTTAGAAGAAGCCTTAGAAATTCGTAAAATAAACAATGAAATTCCTATTCTGGTCTTAGAGCCTGTTTCTATAGATTTTATCGATGATTGCCAGATGAATAGCATCACCTTAATGATTGAAAATTTAGAAGAGTTAAAAAAATTAAATGAAAAAAAATTAACCTATCCGCAAAAAATACATTTAAAAATTGACTCAGGCATGAATCGTCTTGGCTTCAAAGAAAAAAGTGAAATAAATGAAGCCGTAAAAATAATAGAGGAAAACGAGAAGATTATTTTAGAAGGATTGTTTACCCATTTTGCCACCAGTGGACGAAATGATATTTATTATGATGAGCAACTCGCCACCTTTAAAGAATTAACCAAAGAGATCCATTTAAAAGATATTCCGATTATTCATATCGATCGAAGTTTAACCTTTGTAAGCCATAAAAAGCCAAGTTTTGTAACAGGTGTTCGATTAGGGATTGTCCTATTTGGATTCAGTGGTTCAATAAAAGAAAGCACGAACCTTAAAGGCAAACTAAAAAATTTAAAAAGACAATGGTTACTGAAAAGAAAGCATATTAGTGAAAGTATTTTAGAAAATCATTTAAAATTAGAAACCGCTTTTTCTCTTTATTCCACCGTGATGTCCATAAGAACAGTCAAAAAAGGAGAAATAGTAGGGTATAATGGAACCTATAAAGCTAAAAAAGAAGAACGAATAGCAACCATACCCATTGGTTATGCGGATGGTGTAACAAAAGAATTTGAAAATGTAGTCATTAATGGTAAAAAATATAAAATTATAAACGATGCCATGGATATGTTATCCGTTTTAGTTGATGAATCCGTAAAAATAGATGATAAAGTAGAAATATTTGGGGAGACTATAATCATAAGAGAAGTAACAGCAAAACTAAATATAAACAGCTATCATTTATTTAACCTTATCAGTAATCGGGTACCAAGAATTCATAAAGACAAAGAAAAAGAAGTAGAAATCAAATATTGAGGGTGATACCATGAACTTTGAAGTATTAATATTAGGCACCGATGCCAATGCTTACTATATGGCTAGATGTTGTTACGAAGCGTATAAGAAAAAAGCCTATTTAATTGGTCGTGACCGTTTAGCTTTTACTAAATTCTCTAATATTTTGCATGTCACTTATGAAGAAAAAATTTGGGAGAAAGACGCTTTTTTTGAAATTTTAGAAAACTTTGCCAAAGAACATGAAGAATCTAAAATCGTCTTAATCAGTACCAATGAGACCTATACCGAATTTATTACAGAAAACAAAGAAAAATTAAGCAAACAATACGTCTATAATTTTCCCGATTTAAAAATCATAAAAAGTCTAACCAATAAAGAAAATTTTTATAAAACGTATGAAAACGAAAATTTAGTTTTTCCTAAAACCATTTATTTTGATTGTGTTAAACAGAAGTCTTTGCCTAAGATGCCCTTTCCACTTGTCTTAAAACCAAGTAATGTCGTCGAGTACAATCATTTAAAATTTGAAGACAAACATAAAATTTATAAAATCGAAAATCAAGATGAATTAAACAAAGTAATAGAGACTATAAAAAAAGCGGGTTACAAAGATAAACTGATTCTTCAAGAATTTATTCCAGGTGACGATTCTTATCTTTTTGATTCAGTTGTATACGTCAATCAAGAAGGTAAAGTAGAATTTATCTCCTTCGCCCAAATTGGCCTTCAAGAAAGAACCAAATCAATGGTTGGAAACGCCGCTGTTTTAATAAATGGTTTTAACACAACCGATGGAAATATAGAAAAACAAGCGAAAGAAATGAAAAAGTTTATGGAAGGTATTCATTATCAAGGATTTGCTGAAGTCGACATGAAATACGATAGTAGAGATAAGACCTTCAAAGTCTTAGAAATCAATGCTCGTCAAGGAAGATGTAGTTATTATGTCAGTGCTTTAGGAAAAAATCTAGTAAAAGTTCTGGTGGATGATTGTCTGTATCAACTCAAAAACGAGTATGAATTTTTAGACCAAGAAGTCTTGTTATCCTTCGTGCCAAAAGGAATCATAAAAAAATATATAAAAAATAAGAAATTTAGGAAAAAGGCTTTAAGTTTATGGAAAAAAGTAATCAAACCTATGGATTCAAAGCTAGACAAAAATTTTAAAAGATTTCTAATGTTAAGAAAAAGATGGTTGCATTACTATAAAGAATACAAAAACAGTTATTGGAGATGAAAATATGTGTGGAATTGTAGGTTTTATTGACCAAAGAAAAGGCAATGAAAAAAAAGAAATTATAAAAAAAATGGCGGACCGCATCAACCATCGTGGACCAGATGGAGAAGGGTATTTCACCGATAAATACATTGCTTTAGGGCATAAAAGATTAGCCATTCTGGATTTAAAAGGTGGAGAACAACCTATTTTTAACGAAGACAAAAGTATGGTAATCATCTTTAATGGGGAAATCTATAATTATGAAGAATTAAAAGAGGACTTAAAGAAAAAAGGGCATAAATTTAAAACAAAAACGGATACAGAGGTCATCCTTCATGGATATGAAGAGTACAAAGAAAAACTTTTTCCAAAGCTTAGAGGCATGTTTAGTTTTGTCATTTATGATAAAAAAACACAAGAATTGATTGGAGCAAGAGACCACTTTGGGATAAAACCTTTTTACTATTATAAAAAGAAAGGGTGTTTTATGTTTGCATCAGAAATAAAAGCTTTCCTAGAACATCCTGATTTTCAAAAAGAAGTCAACAAGAAAGCCTTGAAAATGTATTTAATCTTTCAATATTCTATTCATGAAGAAACTTTTTTTAAAAACGTTTATAAATTAAAGCCAGGTCATTATTTTAAATATAAAAATGGTAAAATGAAAATAACAAAGTATTTTGAAATCGATTATTCAAAAACCAATGAATCTTACGAAAACTACAAAAAGGCATTACAAAAAGTGTTAGAGGAATCTATAAGTTATCATAAAACAACCAGTGATGTGGAAGTAGGCTCTTATTTATCAGGAGGAGTCGACTCTTCTTATGTGGTAAGTGTTGCAAAGCCTGATAAAACTTTTTCAGTAGGTTTCAATATGCCAGGATTTGATGAAACGGAATATTCAAGTGAACTTTCAAAACGTTTAAAGGTAAAAAATGAAAAGAAAAAGATTACCAGCGACGAATTCTTTAACATTCTTCCAAAAATTATGTATCATACCGACGAACCCCATGCTAATCTATCAACAGTCCCTTTATATTTCTTAAGTGAACTTGCTAGCAAACAAGTGAAAGTTGTTTTATCGGGAGAAGGAAGCGATGAAATGTTTGCGGGGTATAATGAATATTACGAACCAACATTGTTAAAACTTTACACAAAATTACCCTTAAGTTTTAGAAAAAGCTTACGCAAGTTAGTCACTCCTTTTCCTCATTTTCCAGGTCAAAATACGATTAAAATGTACGGTCAACCCTTTTATGAACGATATATTGGCCATGGATCAATTATGTCTGAAAAAGAAGCAAATGCTATCTTAAAGTCCGCACTAAGAGACAATGAAACTATTAGTGGTATAATAAAACCATATTATAATCAAGTAAAAGAATGCGATGATGTGACCAAGAAAATGTTTATAGATATGCATTTTTGGTTACCTCAAGACATATTACTAAAAGCTGATAAAATGACAATGGCTAATTCAGTAGAACTTCGAGTCCCTTTGTTGGATAGCAAACTTTTTGAATTTGTCAGAAAAATTCCAACCAAACATCTTATAAAAAAGAAAACAACAAAGAAAATTTTTAGAGAAATTGCTAATCTTTCGATTCCAGATGAATGGGCAAATAGAAGAAAACTGGGCTTTCCTGTTCCTTTTTCAAAATGGCTTAAAGAAGAAAAGTATTATAATCTAGTAAAGGAATATTTTAATAAAGAATATGTTGGAGAATTTTTTGATTCAGAGTATATAAATAATTTATTAAATGAACATTATATGGGAATTAAAAATAACGGAAGAAAAATTTATAACATTTATGTATTTTTAATTTGGTACGAAGTATATTTTCTTAAAAATTAAAAAAGATAAAATTATTTATATTTATCTTTTTTAATTATATAATCTCTCATTGCTTGAATGGCTTTTTCTTCTTCTTTTTTATCTAATAGAGTTTTCAAATGAATATCTTCAATTTTTAATTCAGAATTTTCACATTTTACAATTATAGGATCATGATTGGGAGAAGAAACTTCTAAAAGATCATCTTCATCTAAAATAATGCGTACTCGGTCTTTTTCTTCAAATATTTTCAACTTTTTCCTCTCTTTCTATTTTGGAAAATAATTCATCTTCAAAAAAATCTTGAAAAGAAATTTCTAATCCATCGCAAATTGTTTTAATGGTTTGTAATTTTGGATTTTTTGATTTTCCATCGATTAAACTTTGGAGAGTACTTTGCCGTAAATGACACATTTTAGACATTTTATTGAGAGATAAGTTTTTTTCCTCACATATTTTTTTAATCTTTGCTGCAACAACTTCTGATAACTGCATAATGACCTCCTTTAAGCATCTCATGATACTTTATGGGTTAATTATAAAAGAAAGGAAAATTAAATTTTGTCGAATAACGTCGAAACAATTTAATTTTATATTTTCTTTATCTCAGACCATTTTTAAAATGAAAAAGGATAGAAATCTTATTAATTTTTTATAAAAAATTTGAAAATTTTAATTTTTTTTAATTCATCTATTGACATAGTTTAACTATTTTGTTATAGTCTAGTTATGTCCGAATAACGGGCGCTTAGCTCAGTTGGTTAGAGCATCTGCCTTACAAGCAGAGGGTCTGGGGTTCGAGTCCCTAAGCGCCCACCATTTTTATTTTTGCCGACTTAGCGTAATTGGTAGCGCAACTGACTTGTAATCAGTAGGTTGGGGGTTCGATTCCCTCAGTCGGCACCACTTATGGAGGGATAGCGAAGTGGTCAAACGCGGCAGACTGTAAATCTGTTCCTTCGGGTTCCATGGTTCAAATCCATGTCCCTCCACCATTTCTATTATTGCCTCGTAGCCAAGTGGTAAGGCATCAGACTTTGACTCTGACATTCCGGTGGTTCGAACCCACCCGAGGCAGCCATTTATATTATTTATGATCCGCTAGCTCAGTCGGTAGAGCATTTGACTTTTAATCAAAGGGTCTTGAGTTCGAATCTCAAGCGGGTCACCATAAAGTTAATAAAGTCCTTAAAAAAGGACTTTTAAATTAAGCACCCATAGCGCAATTGGATAGAGCGTTAGACTACGGATCTAAAGGTTAGGGGTTCGACTCCCTTTGGGTGCACCAGATTGATGATAAACTCGAATTATAAAAATTCGAGTTTTAATATGTTAAAAAATATTGTGTAAATTTTTTAGATTTGTTATTATAACGACTAATTTAAGAGGTGTATTTTATGCAATTATATTTTTCTAGGTTACAAGTGGAATCAACGAGAAGATGTAATCAGACCTGTGTCCATTGTTGCAGAGGAAATGCTCAAAATGTAGACTTAACAAAAGAAATAGTGGATTTATTTTTTGAAAAAAATTCTATTCATACTATCAATACATTATTATTTTCAGGGGGAGAACCTACATTAAATGGGTTTATTATCAAATATTTTATTGAGCAAATTATTGAAAGAGATATTGATGTAGATATGTTTTTATTTGGCATTAATGATTTATCTTATAATGAAGAAATGATTCAAGGACTGAATAAATTAAAAAAATATATCTTAAGAAAAAGTAATTATAAAAAGCGTTGTCCAGGTTTACTCATGATTTCACAAGATCAGTTTCATCAAGAAGCCAATCCAGAAGTGATTCAAAAATTAAGAACACTTTCTTATTTATCACCGATAGAAAAGGTAATTACACCACCTGATCGTATTCTTCCTTACGGAAGAGCATTAGAAAATCATTTAAGTACGCAAAGTCCGAATTTAGAAGGTTTAACTAACTATCAAAAAAATTATAAAGTCACAGAATATCAAGGACAAGAATATTTGGTTATTTCATATCAATATTTAGCGGCTAATGGAAATGTGATTAATGATGGGTGTCAGTCTTATGATTTAATGGATCAATACGTACTCGGCAACGTTAAAGAACAGAGTATAGCAAAAATAATTTTAAAAAGAAAAAAATAGAAAAATAAAATTAAAAAAAGTGATTTTAATAATATTAAAACTGAATTAAAAAATGAAATATTTTAAGAGGATAAAAAATAAAATTATGAAGAACAAGAGTTAGAATTTTAGTTCAGTTAGATATTTGGGAGAAAAATCATCAAAAAAGAAATGGTGTAATTCAAAATCGTCTTATGAAGAGTATTATTACGTAGGGAAGTTAAAACTTTCCTTTAGAAAGGCAACATTTAACAGAGAAGGAACAGAAAGATTATTTTCAATTCTATTTAATTCCTTTAAAAGAACTTGAACCTGTTATTTTACAAAATTAAATGAATAATCCCAGAAATAAAGGATTTCAAAGTGAAATGTTAGAAATTATCACTTTTTATAAAAAAGAAGTAGCAATGGAAAGAATATTAAAAAAGGAGCAGGAGATAAAATGACCCTTATTACCAAAGAAAATCTAAATCATTTTATAGATTATGTTCATAATTTTCATGATAGTACTATAGAAGATGTAAAACTAGATTATAAAAATTCAAAAATAATACTTGACCTAAATGTTTTTTGGTCAGGAACACCTACAATAAAAAAAGATGGAACTTATGAGACACATCGAACCAAAATTAAAATGTATTTTGAAGAAATTGAGCAATTTCGTTTACAAGAAACATACCAAGATTATATTGAGAGTGCGCTTCTAAAAATCATAAAAATAAAGAATGAAGAATTTTTTTGTTTTGCCAGTGATGAACAAGAACCTTCTATTGCGATTGTAAGTAAAAAGGCATTTTATGAGGAATACAAATAGTTTAAAGTATCTTTACGAAAGTCTTCTTTATAACTTATAATAATTTTATGAGGTGCATAGAATGAAACTTGTTTGGAATTTAGAAGAATTATTTGAAAATAGCGATGCTTTTTATCAAACTGTCGAACAAATAGAAATTGATTTAAAAGAAATAAAAAAACACCAAAAGACTAAATTAAATGAAATGAATGTATTGGAATTATTGAAAAAGGAATGGACTATAAGAGAAAAAGCCAATCAAGTTTTAGTTTATGCTTCCCTTTCGTATTATAAAGATATTTATAGTGAAGAATGCATAAATCGAAAACAACTGGGCGAAAAATTGTATACAAAAGTAGAAAGTGAACTTCATTTTATTAAAACAAAAATTTTAAAATTAGGACAAAATCGAATAGAGGACTTTATTAAAAAAAATCAAAATTTAAAAATTTACTCTTTTTATTTAAAAAATTTATTTCGTTTAGAGACTCATCTAAATAATGATAAAGAAAATCAAATTCAACAAAATAAAAATGAAATAAATCATCAACTGGAATTATACAATCAACTTTTAAGAGATATAAACTATGGAACCATTCAAACAGACGATGAGAAAATAGAACTGAATTCTAGTAATCTTAGTCAGTATCTTTCTTCGAAAAATCGCGAACTAAGAAAACAAACCTTTTTAACAGTCAATCAAAACTTTAAAGAAAAAGAGCAGGATTTTGTTCATATTTTAGATAAGATCATAGGATGTAGAATAGAAAATGCCGAAATTGAAACCTATTCTTCGGTTTTAGAGAAAGTTTTATTTGAAGAAAATATTCAACCTAAAATAATTGATACCTTAATAATTGCTGTAAATAAGAATTTGAAAATAATTCAAAAATACTTGAAATTAAAGGCAAGTGTTTTAGAAATAAAAGAGCCACATTTGTATGATTTTGGGGTGTCAATCGTTCCAGATTTATATAAAACGTATACAATAGAAGAAGCTATAGAAATTATAAAGAATGCTTTAAAACCTTTAGGAGAAAAATACTTAGAAGTAGTAGACATTTTACTAAATGGACATATCGACGCTGAATTATTGTCATCTAAACATCAGTCTATTATTTTTTCTTGGCATACGTATTCTTTTATGAATTTTAAAGGAACGTATTTTGATTTAAAAAATTTAATTCATGAACTTGGGCATATTGTAAATTACTATTTATCTAAAGAAAAACTTCCCTTTATGTATGAAGATAGTACTGTTTTTGTAGGAGAGATTGCTTCAATTATTAACGAGATTTTATTAAACCGTTACCTATATGAAAATGCAACAACTAAAGAAGAAAAAATCTTTTATTTAAGTAAAGAAATCGAAAATTATTTTACCACTATTTATAAACAAACCCTATATACTGAATATGAGAAAGAATTGTATGAAGCCAAAAAAACAGGTGATTTAACGGCAAAAGTACTAACTGAAAAATATGAAATATTAATCAAAAAGTATTATGGAAACGATATGGTTTATGATGAACTAAGTTTTAGTGAATGGATGAGACTTGGACATATCTATCGTCATAGTTATTACCCTTATAAATATGCAACGGGCCTTTTAATGGCTAGCATGATTGTTCAATCTTTAGTGAATGAAAAGTCTTTGTCACCAGAAAGTTACTTACAATTTTTGGCATCCGGAAGTAGTCAGTATGCACTAGATTTATTAAAAATACTCCATATTGATTTGAACGATTTGACTTTATTAGTTAGAGGATTTAAAATAGTAGAGCAAGAAATAGATGAGTTAGAAAATTTATTAAGGTATTAATGGAAAAGAGATTAAGATGGAAAAATATTTTAGAGACTATTTTATAGACTTTGAACAAAAAGAAGTAGAAGATACGGAGAATATCTTTGAACTCATTTTAAATGACCGAAAAAAAGGGTTAGATAAAAATCGTTTTTTCTTATCGTATATTCCGCGAGAGATAATAGAAAAATATGATTTTGCAAATCCAACTTCTTTAAAAGAGTTTCGACGCATTTGTTTAACACATGATTATCCTATCATGCAAATGGGTGGGTGTAATTTAGATCCAGATGCTTTGGAAAAAGATAGAAAGTCTGGTTATTTGCGCTATGCAGGAATAAAATTAAGTGATCCTTATGGAACAATTTATGGCTCTTTTGATATTCGAAATCATAATGTCACTTATAGTCCTTTATTTTCACATTTTTATGAGGAAAGAGATTTAAATAAATTTGCTCATGATACTTATTTTACGACGATGACTTTTGAAAAATTGATGGAAATTCAAATAAAAAAAGCCCAAAATTGTTTTGTTCATATAGGTGATGTCTATGAAATAGGAAGAAAAAGTCCTTACAATTTAGAAGAAGTGACCAAAGAACAAATGCTGGATTATATTTATAATAAAGAACTAGGCGAAGAAATATATAAGAGAGTATTAAGAATTGATTAAAAAATAAATAAAGATTTATAAAGTATATGTTCAAAAAAAGATTTAGAGTTTTTAAAATACGAACTTCGTTCTTTACCTACCTCAATTTCTTGTAAAATTTTTGAAAATGCAGAATTTGATATAGACGCTTATAATTTTGATGATTTTATTGAATTTGAAGAACAAAATGACATAGAATATATTAGAAGTATTGATTGGATTATGATTTGATGAGGGATTTACCTCTAGAAGTTGTGAAAAAAATGGGAACTCAATTAAAAGAAAAACAAGAACAAATTTATCTCAAATATTATAATGCAACAACTAAAGAAGAAAAAAAGGCTCTTATAAGACAATTAACTTTGGTAAACTATCAATTGAGCTCATTAAGATATTTTATAGATTTAAGGTTAGGGCTTTTGAAGATAAATTTACCTAAAAATGAAAATGGGTTACAAAAATTAATTAAAAGAATTTTCCGAAAAAATAAAGAATAATTAACAGTAATAAAAAGTACTTTTTATTTAATAATCATAAAAATTGTAAAAATAATAAAAAAATAGTTCACAAAGCCAAAACTTTATGTTAAAATAAAAAACGTAACAAAAAAAAGACATTGGTCAACTCTGTTTTTCGGGAAGTGGCTCAACTTGGTAGAGCACTTGGTTTGGGACCAAGGGGTTGCAGGTTCAAATCCTGTCTTCCCGACCAGTTTGTATATTAAAAAGTTATCTTGATTGGTAACTTTTTTTGGTGTGCCGTGCATGGCATATATCTTGTTGGTGAAAGTCCAATACACACGTAGGT
>CAJTYF010000046.1 GCA_910583945.1 uncultured Bacilli bacterium | reverse complement strand
CCTATTACTAAAAGTATTCCTAATATAGAATAAATGATTTTTTTATTCCTTTTATCTTTGGTAAACCTTTCTAGTTGGTTATTAGTTTCTAATAACCCCCCCCCCATTCTTAAATTTAATCTTTTTCATTTTCTTCTTTCCTTCCTTATTAAATTTATTTCTTAACCAAACAAGTCTTTTTACCTTATTTGTAATTCAATTATAAAGCATTTAATATGTTTAAACAAGAAAAAAATAGAAAACTCTATTTTTCTATTGTACTGCTTGTTACAATATCGGCATTTGTAAGTGATGTTGCGATGGATAATAATTCTTCATTGGATAAGTCATTTCCAGCTAAATAATATTCTACATTATTACTTGTCCAGTAAAGAGAATTTGATTGCAAAGCAGCCACTGAATCATTTAAAAGTAATGGGTCACCATATACAGGAATGATTTCAAAATCTTTACTAGAAGATGCTATTTCTTCTACTAAAACAAAATTTTTATTCCCACTATAAGTTAAGATTACTCTTTCTCCTTTATCTGTGTCTAAGACATCTTTGCTTGTAAGATAAGTCTCACTTGGTATATATAGTGGATAAATTGCCTCTTCTAAAGAACCTGTTTTTTCTTCTATTTTACAGCTTTCTTCATCACAATTATTTACTAAGTCTTCTAATACAAAATCTTCTTTTTCTAAACCAGCTTTTAAATCTAATGATTTAATATTAACTTGAATTTTTAAAGAGTCATCGTTGTTATAAACTTCTACTTTTTCTAAATTGACTTCTTTATCAAAATAAATTTTTTCATAAACGAGTTCACTATTATTTGGATAATTAACGGATGTTTTAATAATATAGTTGTTATCATCTTCTTCTAAGCTACTATTACTATCATTTTTTATATCTTGCAATAAAGATGCTAGCAAATACGATTGACTTGAATTATTCGGCCATTCACTTTGAAATTTGAAGCTTTTATTTAATTTAGGAGTGACAACGTATACACCTTCTTCATTTTTTAAAATAATTTGTTCATGATTATTTGTTTGATTGACTAAACGTACTTTATAAAAATCGTCTTTTAAGAAAGATGCTTCTACAGTATATAAAAATTTATCTTCATTATTTATTATTTCCATTGTTCCATTTAATTGATAAGACTTTGTTTTGGTGACTTTAGATTCGAAATCTTCTTTTACTTTACCAACATCTACTTTACCACAACCACATGTTGCCATTAGTAAAATTACCAATAATATACTAATTTTTTTCACTTAACCACTTTCCTTTTCTATTTAACTATATTTTTCTTTTATTAAAATATGAATAAGATTTCTAAAAACGCTCATAATAAGAATAAAGGTGAGTGATAAAAAATGGAAAGCGTACAAAAAGTATGTTTAATATTTACAATTATTGGCGCTATAAACTGGGGGTTAATCGGATTTTTCGATTTTAATCTTGTTGAGGCCTTATTTCAAGAAAATACGACTCTTTCAAGAATTGTTTATAGCTTAGTTGGAATATGTGGATTGATTAATGTAGGATTACTATTTAATCATATTACCCATGATCCAGACAGAAAATAAACGTCATAATTATGACGTTTATTTTTATTAGATAACAGTAGGGGCTAACCAATCGAAAAAGGAAAAATTACGTAAAATTCCAAAAACAATCAATAACGCTGCGATTACGTAATATATCCATGAAGGTAAACTTATTTTTTTATTCATTTTTTTATAATAGCTATAATCAAAAAGTTTATAGATTATATAAAGATTAAGAAGACAAAAAAGAAAAGGATTATAACGAAAAGCTTGATAAAATTCAAACTTTGTTATAGATAGAAACATTCTTGTAATCCCACATCCTGGGCAATAAAGACCTGTTATTTCATGAAATAAGCATGGTACAAAAAAGGAAGTCCACTGATTTAAAAAATAATACCCAATAAGTATTATAAATAGTACAATACTATTAGATATTATTTTTTTCTTATTAGTCTGCAAATTTGTTTAAGTCTGTTTGGATTAAACAGTAATTTACGATAGATAATCCAAAGATAGCTAATAATAAATAAAGAATTGAATTATCAGCGATATCTTTATTATGTGTTTTTCCAGCAATTTCCATTTTTTTACCCATTTTATAATTCCAATAAATAAAATAGATTCCACAGGTTACTAAGGTTAATAGAATGACTACACCTCCTGTTGGTGTATTTTCGCCACTTACTTTATTCGCATCGTTGTTCATACAAATAATCCAATATAATCCATATAGTCCACAAGTTACAAATGATAAAATAATAGATACAACAATCTCTCTTTTTTGTACTATAGGTGCTCCACTATTGTTAGAGGATGAAGTACTCTTTACATTTGAACCACAATCGGAACATACACTTTCATTTCCTGTTAATTCTTTTCCACAATTTTGACAAAATTTAGCCATATTATAAACTCCTCACTTCCTAAAATAAATATACAACCCCCCCCCCACTTTGTCAATTTAAAAATGATGAAGTTTTAGACAATTTGTCAAAAAAAGCACATTTCTTTCGAAACGTGTTTTTCTTATTGCTTTTCGGTTATTTTTATTTTTACTTTACTTGTAACAATATAGCTGACTCTTGGATCATCGTTGTCAATTTTTAAATCCACTTCATAATCTCCTACACTGTAACCTGATAAGTCTACATAGGTTGAGATATTCTCTTCTGTAATATTATTAATAATTGATTCTACTCCTTTTACTTGTACAGCAATTGAATTTTGTTCCGCTAGATTCACTTGAAGATTACTATTTAAATTTTTACTTGAAATGACAGAGACATTTAATGTTTTTTGCTTTTCATCTGCAAAACTTACGTTAATTTTAATATTCTTTTCACTGACATACCTCACGCCATTAGGCTTTTGAACAGGTATATTAAAGGATTTGGAATTATTATTGTTTCCTAAGCCATCGACATCAATTGTAATGGGCACATAACCAATATTATCGATGACACTTTTTTCACCGTAAATGTCAACAGTAAAGTTTTCTTGTCCATTAATAGTTATCGCTTCGATGGCTTTACCGGTTACTAAGTTTCCACTCGTGAAGACTTTTAATGGAACGGTTGCTTTATAGGTATCTAATTTTACTGTCGCTGATACGGTACTTGGAACCATTTCTACCTCTTTTATTAAATCTCCATTGGAATCGTAAGCGGCAAGAGGTATATTATCCGTTTCAAAAGTTCCCGCTTCATTATAATCTTTATTGCTTACATCAATTAATGCTTTTACAGCGGCGATACGATCTAAATTGTCTTTTGAACCTTTTACCACTACTTCACTTTTAGAAAGTTCAATATTTCCGACACTTAATTTTTCATTCAATTTTTCTTCATTTAATAATTGATAGGAAATAGATGATTTTTCACTTACTTTCTTTTTAATGGTTACGGTTACATATGTTGGGTCTAATTTATAATTGATGGAATCTACTGATTGGTTATAGGATAATTTGACACGATAAGGAGTATCGCTAGGTTCATAATCACTTAAGTCTAAAACAACTTCATGATCTTTTAGTTGTTTGGCTAAATAGATTGCACTTTTGTTTCCTGTTAATATAATATCTACATTATCTACTAATCCTTCTACTACATAAGCTTCTTTATTATATAAGACGTTTACAGGTTGATTCGCTATAATTTCAGCTTCATTTTGTACTAAATTGATGACTTGCTTATCAACAAGAAAAAACATTCCTATTGCAAAGATTAAAGATAAATAAAGTAAAATATGAGGTCGGTTCAATATTTTTTCAATTCGATTAGAATTATTTTTTAATTTATCTGAAATAATAAAGATGGTTCTGCTTATTGGAGTAATCAATATTTTATCTATTTTATGATAAATTCCTTTAAAAAAGCGTACGATTAAGGCTTCTTTTTGCTTTTTTCTCTTAGTCATCCCCTTCATCTCCTTCTTCTTCATCTAGATCGGCTTCATAGAAGACTTCTGTTTTTGGTTTTAATTCTTCTATGAGTCTTAGACGAAATTCATCTAATGATAAATTATAGTTTAAGTCGCCATCACATGCAATACTGATTCTTCCTGTTTCTTCTGATATAACTAACGCTAGAGCATCACTTTCTTCAGCGATTCCTAAAGCGGCTCTATGCCTTGTTCCTAGTTTTTTATTAATGTTTGGATCCATACTGGTTTTGAAAACGCTTCCTGCACAGGTAATTCGGTTTCCTTGAATGATGATTCCTCCATCGTGTAAGGGTGAGTTCGGAAAAAATAAATTACACAATAGTTCATTGGAAACGTCCGCATAAATTTTTGTTGCGGGTTCAATGTATTCTTGTAAAGAAATGTCACGTTCAATGACCATTAAAGCTCCAATACGATTTTTCTTTAAGTATTCAACAGCTTCCATGATTTCACAAACCATTTTTTCTCTTTCATCAACGGTTAAGGTTTTATGTCGCCCTAATAATTGCGTACGCCCAATACTTTCTAAAACACTACGAATTTCAGGTTGAAAAATGATAATTATGGCTAATGGTCCCCATTCTAATATGTACTCTAAAATGATTCCAACGGTATATAAATTAAAGATTTTACTTATTATTTCAATACATAATACTAAAATGACGCCTTTAACGATTAAGATCATTTTTACATTGTTACGGATATTTTTAAGAATGTAATAAAAAAGTAACCAAACGATACAAATATCTAATATTTTAGTTGCTAAAGACCACATGGCTTGTAAAGACATTTTTCAACACTCCTTTTATGCTATTCAAATTATAGCAAAATTTCAGATGATTTTCTACTTAAATAAAAAAAAGACTCGTTCTATTTACATTTTACGAATCTTACTTCTCTTTTATGTTTCGTTATAAAGACCCTATTCCACTTGTCACAGATCCTACTATTATTTTATAACCTACAAAAGCTCCAATTAAGAATAAAATCGATAAACATGTTAAATGAAAATAGATTTTTGTATTTTGATTTTCAATTGGGATTGAATCGTTAATGAGTTCTAATAAGATTAATAATGAATAAATAAACCCAATGATAACCATAGCTACACCTAAATTAATGCTTATAATACTTAACACGGTTGATAATATTGTACTAGAAATCGCAACTGGTATAAAAGCGGTAATGGATGCTCCGATTAATTTAAAGAAATTGGTTTCTTTTTTTATTACTAAACTCGCTAAGTAATATATCCCAGCCATAGCAACAATGATTATGGCATAGGTAATGAAACTTCCACCAATGGTTTTGATAAAATTAATATTTTTAATGTTTTCAAATACCCATTTTGTTCCTCCAAAAAGTGATGTTACTCGAATGGTGTTTAGGATTGTACTGATTAACTTTAATACTGTTAATATTGCTACAACTATTAACCCAAGAATAAGTGTATTTTTTTGATCCCTTAAGTTTTTTTCTTCTTTTTTAAAATTTTCCAGTGGTTTTAAAATGGTCATTGAAAGGTATTCTAAAAAATTAAATTCTCCTTCAGATTTCTTTTGGTCCTTTTTCATAAACTTCTTCTCACTCTCTATTAATTAAAATAATTTTAATTAATTATACTATAACATGAATCGTTTTTTTAAGCAATTTTTTAAGTGATATTAACAAAATAAAAAACGTTAATTTAAAACGTTTTTTTTAATTCTTCACAATAGTTCTGTATTTTTTCACTGTCATCAAAGTGGATTTTTTCACGTCCCAGAATTTGATAATCTTCGTGACCTTTTCCTAAAATTAATACAATATCATTTTCTTCTATTTTATCTAAAGCTTTTTTTATTGCTTCATGCCTATCTAAGACCACTTCATAATTGTTTTTTTCTACACCTTTTAAAATATCTTCCATTATTTTTTCAGGCTCTTCGGTTCGAGGATTATCGTTTGAAAATATAACATAATCACTTTTTTCAGAAGCAATATGACCCATTATTGGTCTTTTTAATGGATCTCTGTCTCCACCACACCCTACAATGGTAATTATTTTAGAAGTTGCTAGACTTCTATAAGCACTTATTACCTTATCCACAGCATCAGGGGTGTGGGCATAATCCACTACAGCAAAACCATTTTTTACTTTGTAGGTTTCACATCTTCCCTTGGGAGGATGAATTTCTTTAGACAAACAAATGATGTCATTTTCTTTAAATCCTAAGTTCTTAACAATAGTGAAAGCCATGACATAATTGTAAACGTTAAAGCGACTGATTAAATTAATCGTCATTTCTTCATCATTTAGTTTAAAGTCTGTATAATTAGGATGCATTTCTATGGCTGAAATCCTATTATCACTCTGACCCTTTGTTCCTAAGGTTATGATTTTTTCCTTTCCTTTTTCGATAAAAAAGTGGGCGTATTCATCATCGCTATTGACAACAAATTTTCCATTTGGTTTTATGTAATCCAAAAATTCTAATTTGGCGTTTAAATAATTAGTCATGTTTTTATAAAAATCTAAATGATCCTCTGTTAAGTTTGTAAAAGCACCTATTTCAAATTCTAAGCCTGCGATGCGATTAAATGATAAGGCATGTGAGCTCACTTCCATCACTACTGCTTGACAACCTTTTTCTTTCGCATCGAATAAAAGATTATAGAGCGTTAAAATGTCTGGCGTCGTATTTGATAATTCGGTCAAAGTTTCATTTACCCCATATCCAATTGTTCCTATGTAGGCTGTTTTTAAACCTAATTTATTTAACATTTGAAAGACTAAATAACACGTCGTTGTTTTTCCATTTGTTCCCGTTACTCCAATTAGTTTTAAATCTTTCAAATTTTCACTGTATTCTTCTATTAACCTTTCTTTTAAATACTCTTCTGTGTCTGGAACTATTTTTACAGGAACAGAAGCTTCTACTTCTTTTTCAGCAATAATTTCTTTTGCTCCATTTTTAATGGCTTCCATAATGTAATTATGGCCATCTACAGTATTACCTGAGATTGCCACAAAAATTTGTCCTTCATGTATTTTTTTTGAATTTGTTTCGTATTTCATTTTAAAACCCTCCCTAAAAATAATTTATGTAAAATGCTTTATTTTAATAATTTAATTATTGAATCATACATTCCTTTGTCAAGAACTTCTCTTACATAAATATCTAAACCTTCTAGCTCCTCTTCAAAAATTGTTTCTATTTGAGTATCCATTTTATTTGCTAAAAAGTACTTTTTACCATTATATAAATTTTCATTTATGATTTGGTATTTTTCATTATTTTCTAATGTAATAATTGTATTGATTTCTAACCCCATTATAACACCTCATTGTATGACCCAATTACAAAAGAATCGTCAACTTTTCCATCCATATTTTCTATGTTGATCACCTGTAATCTCTCACTTGTTTTTTCTTCAGAAGGCAGCTCTGAAATCATTTCATCAATTTCTACATTGGCTTCTTCGAATGAAAAAGAAGCAATATCCAATTCACTGGAGTCATCTACTACAAATGCTCCTAATTCAGGTTCATTATAGGTTTGACCCTCTTTTTTTAAATCATCGGTTAAAACATCTCTTTTATTTAATTCATCTTCTTCACTACCAAATGATAAATCAATACCCATACTTCCTAAATAAATTTCAATTTCATCATAAATTTCACTTGGTGTTTTACTGTATTTGGCACGATGTTTAATATCTTTTACAGCGTCATCTAATTCTTTTAATTTCTTTTTATCGTTTTCAATAGCCAAAACGTCTTTAACTTTATTTGTATTTTTTAATAAAGCCGTCATTTCTAAAATTTCTTCTTGATGAGCAAAAATTTCTTCTTCGTATTTCTTTATATCAATGGCTTCTAATTTATAGGCTTTGCCTATTAAAATCTTTTGATCGTATTTATAATGATTAACAAGATTTAAAACATTTGCTAACTCATTTTGTTTTGTATTGAAAGCAGCAGCTAAAATGGCTCTTCTTTTTGGTGTTTTGTCTTCTTGCTCGCTTTCCATAATGATTTGATAATTTTTCAAATCATTTTCTAATTCTGTTTGTACTTCTAAAGTATCTTTTAAGTGTTCATTTAATTGTTGAATTTCAACGGTATCTATTTTTTTAATTTCGTCTTTAGCTATGCGAATTTTTTCTTCTAATCCTTTAATTTCTAAATCTAGATAATTTATTCTTGCTTCGATCACTTTGTTATCTTGATCCATATAATTTTTAGTATCAATGAAGCCAGCAAATTCATCTCTAGCTAAAATTGCACTTTCTTCTTCATCTTTTAATAAAGCCGCCAATTCTGCTCCATTTGGAATATCCATAAAAGGTTTTGATTTAGCAATTGAAACCAACTCTTTAATTTTTAATAACGCTTGTTCTCTATTATCTTCTATGATTAATTTTTTAGCTTCGCTCGCTATCATTGCTGGATCATTTATTATTTCTTTTCTTCTTTTTTCTAAATTATCTAATTCTTTGACAATTTCCTTTTTTCGGTCCTCATCAATTTTTTTCATTTCTTCATTGATATAGGATGATGGATTTAATAAATTAGCTTTTGTTTCAGCAAGTCTTGATTTTTCATTTTCTAATTTTTCCTGCATTTCTTCCATATCATTGTTTAATGTATTTAGTTTTTTCAGAATATTATTATGTTCCTCTTCTTTTAAATGCAAAGAAGCAATTAAATCTTCTAATTTTTGATTTTCATCTTGAAGTAAATTTTGATAATAAGCTTCATTTTCAGAATCACTAATTGCGGAATAACGATCATTTAAAATTTCTATATATTCATTGCTAGAAGCTATGCTATTATGAAGTTTTGTTAATATATTATGAAGCATTATTTCTTCATCCACTACTGCATCAATTTCTTTTTGTAATTCTTGGATGGATTTCTCCTGCTTTTTGATTTTAGCTTCTAAGCTCACTTTTATGTTTTCATCCACTTGTTTTTCGCTAGCTTTAAAGTATTTTTCTTTTTTTCCTTCTTCATTTAATAAATTTAATTCCGTATTTAAAAAAATGACACGACTATCTATTTCTTGTAGTTCTGCATTTGCGGTATCTACGTTTAAAGTAGATTCAGTCATTTCAAATAAAGTATCTATATTCCTAGTAATATCGTTTTCCATAACTAGCACTCCTTTTATTCCTTCTATTCTTAAACTATTATTATCATAGCATAAGAAATTTTAATTTGCAATAAAGAGAGTTTAGAAATTTTTCAAAATTTCCATAACATTTGGAACTAATTGTTTTTTTCTTGATAATAAATCTTGAATGTAATCGCCTTGATTAAATGTTTCATCATTTAAAATTGCTCTTACAAGGTTTTCGCTTTTACGATCATAGAAGACATATGATCCATTTCTTTCTATATCTGTAATTAGAGTGATAACCATATCGAATTTACTACTAGCGAGTTCGTCAATTTTATTAATAAAGTTATCCATATCAGCTTTAATATCGTCGTAATCCATCGTAAAAATTTGACTTATTCCTACAAATTTTTCGTTTACTCGGAATGTTTTTATATCTTCTTCTAATAATTCTTCACATTTTTTTCCTTTAATAGAGAATCCCGCTTTTACCATTTCATGGCCATATGTTTTTACATCTACTTCTGCTATTTTAGCTAATTTTTCTACCACTTGTCGATCAATATCTGTTGTGGTTACGGATTTTAAAAGCAAGGTATCAGACAAAATAGCTGAAAGCATAAGGCCAGCCATATTTTTAGGTATTTTTATATGATTTTCGTTATACATTTGATATATAATGGTACAAGTACTTCCAACAGGCATACTTCTAAAGTTAATGGGCTGAGGGGTTCCTATATTTAATAAATTATGATGATCAATGATTTCATCGATAATTGCTTCTTCTATTCCTAGTACACTTTGACTAAAACCATTATGATCGACTAATATGACATGAAGTTTTTGAAATTGGTTAACGTCGTTTGTTTTTAGTAATCCTAAACATTGGTTTTCTTTATTGACTACAGGATAGTTTGTATACCCTTGTGACTCACTTAAAGCTAAGAACTCATTTCTATAATCATTTATATCAATTGTCGTTGGATTTTTTTCAGTTAAGACGTTACTAATGTAATTTGATAAGATTAATTTATTTGATGTATGATAAGTATCTAAACTTGTACAAATAATATTTATTTTATTCTCTTTTGCCATTTTTAATAGAGGAACTGGCAAATCGTGATCCCCAGTTAATATAATCAATTTTACTTTTTTCATAATGGCGTGTTCTAATACTTTGTATCGATCTCCAACGATTAGAACTGTGTCACTGCCTAATTCTACTTTATCTACAATGGTTTTACTTTGAAATGAAGCCGCTAATATTTTTCCTTCTATTTCTGAATCAAATTTTAAAAATATATCACCATTTAAAACTTTGGCAATGTTTTCAATATTGGTTTTTAAGATGTCTTTATTGCCACCCACTAATTGTTTAGCCAATTCTTTTAAGGTAAATAAGCCTTCTAATTTATTATTATTATCAACAATACAAAGGCCTGTTTCTTCGCTTTCATGCATTATATTAAACGCATCTTGTATAGAAGCGTGAGAAGATAAAATGGCCTCTTTACTAAACTTCATGTTTTTAATTTGGACTTTAACATCATTTAAAAATTCTGGTTCTTTTACTTTAAAATAGTTTAAGATGAATTTTGATTCATTGTTAATATGACCTAATACTTTAGGTTCGGTGTTAAAGCCTAATTGATTTTTTAAATAAGATAAGGTAATGCTTGCACATACGCTATCTGTATCTGGTTTTTGATGCCCAAAAATATAAGTTTTTTCCATATAAACACACTTCCTTTTTTTACCTCAGTTAGTATAGCACATTTTTTTAGCGACCTAAAGTAATTTTTTCAAAATTTTCTTCTTTAGATAAAGTAACTATATAATTTTTTAAGGCTTCTTTCATTTTTTCATAACCGACTTCATTCATATTGTTA
>CAJTYF010000045.1 GCA_910583945.1 uncultured Bacilli bacterium | reverse complement strand
ATCAAGTAATTGAATACCTCTTTCATTTACTAATCGGTATTATACGTGATATAATTAAAGTGCTAATTGAGGTGATATAACTTGAAAAAAATATTAATTGTTGAGGATGATATTAGTATTCATAATATGATTGAAGAATTATTAAAAAAAGAAAATTATATAATATCCAATGCTTATTCAGGTACTGAAGCACTAATGATGTTAGAAAAAGAAAACTATGATTTAATTTTGCTTGATTTAATGTTGCCAGGGGCAAAGGGAGAAGAAATAATTGAAAAGGTAAAAGAAACACCCATTATCGTGCTTTCGGCAAAAATATCAAGCGATGATAAAGTAAATTGTTTGTTATCTGGAGCAAGTGATTATGTTATTTGATTCTAAAGAACTATTAGCAAGAATAGAGGTACAATTAAGACCAAAAAAACATTCTGCATCAACTTTAAAATATAAGGATTTAGAATTATTAAACGATAATCACACCTTATTAATTTCTAATAACCAAATAAATTTAACGAAAACAGAATATGCAATATTAAAACAATTATTTCTAAATAAGTCGCAAGTGATTCCAAAAAATAAATTGTTAGATTTAATAAGTATAGATAATGAAGATTGTGATGAAAATTCATTAAGGGTACATATAAGCAATATAAGGAAAAAGATTAAGGATTATACAGATAGTGAATATATAGAGTCTATTTGGGGTATAGGATTTAAGTTAAAAGATTAAATCTTAACAAAATCTTAACAATTTCTTAACCATTTTCTTAACACTTTTTTATTAGAATGAATATTGGAAAGGAGAAAGATTATGGAAATAATTTTAGAAACAGATAATCTTGAAAAAAAGTATAAGGATTTTAAAGCCTTAAATCATGCTAATATTCATATTGAAAAAGGTGCAATATATGGATTGATTGGAAAGAATGGTGCTGGGAAAACAACCCTTATAAGAATCATTTGTGGATTACAAGAGCCAACAAATGGAAGGTTTACTATTTATGGGGTAGATAACAATAGTAATAATATTACAGATGTTAGAAAACGAATGGGAGCAATTATTGAAACTCCATCAATTTATGGAGAGATGACAGCTAAAGATAATTTAATAGAACAATATAAATTAGTGGGGGTGCCAAGTTTAGATGGAATAGATGACTTGTTAAAATTAGTTGGACTTTCTAATACTGGAAAGAAAAAAGCAAAGAATTTTTCATTAGGAATGAAACAGAGACTTGGAATTGCTATAGCACTTGCAAATAATCCAGATTTTTTGATATTAGATGAACCTATCAATGGACTTGATCCACAAGGGATTATTGAGATAAGAGAATTGATTTTAAAACTAAATAAAGAAAAGAGAATCACTATTTTAATATCTAGTCATTATTTGGATGAATTATCTAAAATAGCAACACATTATGGTTTTTTAGATAATGGTTCTATTATCAAAGAAATAAGCAGTGAAGAACTTATGAAAAAGATGGAACGCAAACTTATATTAAAAGTAACCAACGAAATAGCTTTTGTTAAGTATTTTGAAGAACACAAAATTTCCTATGAAGTTATAGATGATAGTACAATCTATGTTTATGGAAAATATAATTTATCAAAGTTTATCAATGAATTATCCAAGAAAAATTTAATAGCAGATGAAGTACATGAACAAAAAGAATCATTAGAAAACTATTATATGAATTTAATTGGAGGTGGTAGCAATGATTAAATTATTAAATGCAGGTTTTACGAGATTAAGAAAGAATAAATTATTTTGGTTACTAACTATATTAAGCATTGGTGTTGCTTTGTTTATGATTTATAATGGATATAGTGATATGAATAAGTATGGTAGAACAATAGAAGTAGAAAAACTTATGCTTAATTACTCTACAATGGTTGGAGTTGTAATTGCAATATTTACAAGTCTATTTTTGGGAGTAGAATATTCTGATGGAGCAATGAGAAATAAAATTAGTATAGGACATAAAAGAACAAATATCTACTTATCTAATTTAATAATAGTAACGATTACTAGTTTATTTTCTTATATTTTATTTTTAGGAACTGTATCAACAATAGGAATACCATTATTCGGTAATACTACAATCAGATTTTCAACTTTAATAAAATTGTTAGGATGTATTTTTGCAGCAATAATTGCCTATGCAAGTATATTTACATTTATATCAATGTTAATTTCAAATAAAACTATATCTTCAATTGTTAATATTATGCTAGCATTTGGAATGATTATTTATTCTTTAACATTTTTAAATTTTTTGAGTATGCCTGAATATGTTCCAGAATATATTATGGAAAATGGTCAAACAATAACAAAAGAAGTAAAAAATCCCTATTATTTAACAGGTTTAAAAAGAGATGTAATTCAATTAAGTGTCGATATTAATCCAGCAGGTCAAATGGGACAAATAGTTGGGGGAATGGCTTCAAATTTAAAATTATTCCCAATATATTCGTTAGGCATTATTGTAGTATTTACTGGAGCAGGATTAGTGTTATTTAAGAAAAAAGAGTTAAAGTAGAAAGGTGATTATTATGAGTATCTGGTTTTATCTATTTTTAATAGTATCATGTATTTTAATATTTGTAATTTTAAAATTAGTTGTAATGAAAAAAGAAATTAGAAATATTAGTAAATCTTTAACTCATTTAATAAATACAGATACGAATAACTTAATCACTATAAATATGAATGATAAGTCATTATGTGAACTTGCAAAAATTTTAAATAAAAGTCTAAAAAACTTAAGAAAATTAGAATTAGAATATAAAAACGGAAATGCTGAATTAAAAGCGTTGATAACAAATATTTCTCATGATTTAAGAACGCCTCTTACAGCTATAAGAGGTTATCTGGATTTAATGGATAACAAAAATCTTACTGACAAACAAAAAAAGCATTTAAAAGTTATTGATAGTAAAGTAAAGGATTTAACAATTCTTACAGAACAACTTTTTGATTTTTCAAAATCACTTGATATACAAAATGAATTAAAAAAAGAGAGTGTTTGCATAAATGATGTTTTAGAAGATACTGTTGTTAGTTTTTACAGTCTATTTAAAGAAAAGAACATTACACCAAATATAGATATTTGTGCATATAAAGTAGTTAGAGTATTAAATGAAAATATACTTACAAGAATATTTGAAAATATTATATCTAATGCAATCAAATATAGTTATGATGATTTTAATATCAAAATGTATGATAATGGTATAATAGAATTTTCAAATAAAACAGATGAATTAAATCAAGTAAGTGTGGAAAAAATTTTTTGTAGATATTACACAGTGAGAAATACAAAAAAATCTAATGGAATAGGGTTATCTATTGCTAAACAATTAATAGATTTAAGTGGTGGAGAAATAAAAGCACAGTATAAAGATAATTATTTAATAATTACAGTTAAATTTTAATGGGTGAGCAGATTTTAAAAATCTGTTTTTTTTTATATTGATAATTTCGTATATACTGTATATAATATATATATATATGCAAAAGAGGTGGACTATGGAAATCATAATAAGTAATTCAAGTGGTGTACCAATATATGAACAGATTAAAGAACAGATTAAAGCGAAAATTATTTCGAGTGAAATAAAATCAGGGGAATTGTTACCATCCATTAGAACACTTGCAAAAGATTTAAGATGTAGTGTGATAACAACTAAAAATGCTTATGAAGAGTTAGTGAAAGAAGGATTTGTTATCAATGTTCCATCTAAGGGATTCTATGCTGCTGAAATTAATAAAGAAGTAGTACAAGAAGAACTGTTACATAAAATTGAATCTTTATTAGATGAGGCTGTAAATATTGCAAAAGTAAACAATATTGACAAAAAGAAGATAGTAGAAATATTAAATATTTTATATGAGGAGGATAATTAATGGAAAATATATTAGAAGTTAAAAACTTATCAAAAAATATCCAGAATTTGAATTAAAGGATGTTAGTTTTGAGTTACCTAAAGGGATGATTATGGGATTTATTGGAGAAAATGGAGCTGGTAAGACGACAACTATAAAAGCAATATTAGATATTATTAAAGAGTTTAGTGGCGATATTAAAATATTTGGGTTAGATGTTAAAAAAGAAATGTCAAAAGTGCAGGAGAATATTGGAGTTGTATTAGATGATATGTTTTTTCCAGAGATACTTACGCCAAATGATCTTAATACGGTTATGAAGGGAATTTATAAGAATTGGGACTCTAATCTTTATTTTAAGTATTTACAAGAATTTTCTTTACCAAAAGATAAACAAATAAAAATATTATCAAAAGGAATGCGAAAAAAGTTAGAAATTATTGTTTCTTTATCTCATCATCCAAAATTTTTGATACTAGATGAACCAACAAGTGGATTAGATCCAATTGCCAGAAATGATGTGATTAAGATATTTCAAGATTTTATAGAAAATGGTGAATGCTCAATTTTCTTTTCTAGTCATATTACTACTGATTTAGAACATATTGCTGATTATATAACATTTATAAATAATGGTGAAATTGTTTTATCAAAAACTTGTGATGAACTTTTAAATGATTATGCTGTAGTAAAATGCACAGAAAAAGAGTTTAAGATGATTGATAAGAATGATTATATGAAATACTTAAAAACGAATCATGAATATGAATGTTTAATCGAAAATAAAAAAACATTTAAGATAAAATATAAAATAACAACTATTGATAATGCCTCATTAGAGAGTATTATGCTAATTATGATAAAGGGGGAGAAATAATGTTAGGACTTATTAAAAAAGATTTTTTAATGATTAAAAGTAACTTTAAGACATTAGCAATTATTTTTGTAGTTTATGCTGTTATGGCTTTTCAAGGTCAAATGGATTTGTCATTTATCTTACCATTTATGAGTGTAATGATTATGATTTCTACTTTTAGTTATGAAGAGTTTAATAAATGGAATGCCTATGCTTGTACTTTGCCAAATGGAAGGGAAAATACAGTAAAAGCTAAATACATTTCTACCATTTTAATGATAGTAATCGTAACATTTATAGTAACTATTACGACATTTTTAATAACATATACAAAGGACAATACAATAAATTATGAGAGTATTTTAAGTACAATGCTAGGAACTTTTTTTGCAACAGTATTACTTCAGTCTTTCATGTATCCAGCAATTTATAAATTAGGTGTAGAAAAAGCTAGAATTGGCATTTTTGTAGTAGTATTTGGACTTGGTATCATTGGTGCTTTAGTAAGTAAAATTTATGATTTAAAAAAAGTATTAGCTTTATTAAAGCCACTTGAAAATTATGTAATCTTTATCATTCCAATTTTTATGATTGTGATGTTATATATTTCTTATACAATATCCAAGAAAACAAATCTGAAAAAAGAATTTTAGCAGGTGATAAGTATTATGAAAGAAAAGGATTATATAGAAAATATTACTCATATGAGTAATGATGACATAGTAGAGAAATACGATTCTAATAAAAAACGCATAGTTGGCAATAATGCATTTTTAGGGACAGTAACTGTTGGGAGTTTATTTATATGTTCTCCAGTAGCTTTAGCAACACTTGGAGTTAGTACTTTTAGAACATATCATATTAATAAAAATAATGAGTTATTAGAAAAAAGAAGCAGAAGATTGTGGCATGGTATTAAAGAAAACTAGAAAGAGAAAATTTTAAAAATTATAATTAAAAAGCAGATTATAACCCATAATTTGTTTTTTTATCTTTCAAAACTGTAATATTAGAGATGCGTTATTAGTGGTATAATACATAGTGGAAAATGGTGATTTTATGCAAAAAATTCTTATTATTGAAGATGATGAATTGATTTCTCATGAACTAAAAAATTTGTTAGACAATAATAATTATGAGGGAGTTATTTTAGGTGATTTTAAAAATCCGTTAAAAGAGATTAAAGATATAAAACCTGATTTAATTTTATTAGATATAAATATTCCCTATATGAATGGGGAAATGTTATTAAAAAACTTACGAGAAACATCTAATACTCCAGTAATTATGGTAACAAGCAGAAATTCTGATATAGATGAAGCCTTGTCTATCACTTATGGAGCAGATGATTATATAACAAAACCTTATAACCCAAACATTTTATTGCTTAGGATAGGAGCAGTTTTAAAAAGATTAAATAATGGAACTGACGCTCTTGTTTTTAAAGATTTGACAATAAATATTTCTAAAGGAATTATAAAAAAAGAGAACATCGAGATTATTTTAACCAAAAACGAGATGATAATATTTAATTACTTAGTAAATCATCAAAATAAAATTGTTACTCGTGATGAGTTAATGACTGCCTTATGGAATAATGAAGAATTTATAAACGATAATGCTTTAACGGTAAATGTTAGTCGGTTAAGAGCAAAACTAAAAGAAATTGGGTTAGTTGATGCCATAGATACACGCAAAGGAATAGGGTATATTTTATCATGAGATTTAAAGATTATTTAAAAGATAAGGTGTATGCTATTATTCTAACATTTCTATCTATCGGTATTATTTATTTGATATTTAAAGCATACAGAATAGAAACAGGAATAATTTTTTCTGGAATCATTATTTTTTTAATATGCAATGTCATTATTATGTTGATAGATTACTTCAGAAAGAAAAGATTCTATAATGAATTTTTAACGAATATTGAAGAATTAGATAAAGCCTATTTAGTTTTAGAAACTTTAGAATATCCTGAATTTTATGAAGGGAAGCTTTTATATCAATCTCTATATGAAATTAATAAATCTTATTTTGAAAATGTAAATAAAATAAATAACAGTAGAAAGGCTTTTAAAGAGTATGTAGAAATGTGGATACATGATGTTAAGATCCCTCTTGCATCTCTTACCTTAACGATTAATAATCACCAAAATGAAATCAATCCTAAAATAAAATCCCAAATAAAAAGATTAGAAGATTATGTCGATCAAGTTTTGTATTATGTTAGGTCAGAAAACGCTGAAAAAGACTATTTGATAAAAAAGATAGATTTAGGGAGTATCATAAAAAATATCGGTATAAAAAATATGGATGATTTGCTAGAAAATCATATAGAATTTGTAGTAGAAAAAATAAATATAGATGTTCTAAGTGATGCAAAATGGTTAGAATTCATATTAGGACAAATTATAAACAATGCGATTAAATACAAAAGAAATATAAAAAATTCTTATATAAAAATAACAGCAAAAGAAGATAAAACGAAAGTTGTGCTTACGATCGAAGACAATGGTATTGGTATTAAAGATACCGACATAAAGCAAGTTTTTGATAAATCTTTTACAGGAGAAAATGGAAGGACTAGAAGTAAATCTACTGGTATGGGACTATATATTGCTAAAAATATGTGTGAAAAACTAGGACATAAGATAACTCTTGAATCAATTGTTAATAAATATACAAGAGTTTCTATCACATTTGCAAAAAACGATTTTTATGAGACACTTAAGTAACATTACAAAATTGTAATACTCTGTAATATTAAACGAACGACAAAAAAGTATTTAAGATTTATTATGGTATATGAAAGGAGAAAAATTTTATGGAAAGTATTTTAAAAGTAGAGAATATCGAAAAATATTATGGTAGTCGTTCCTCTCTTACGAAAGCTATTGATAATCTATCACTTGAAGTAGAAAAAGGTGAGTTTGTCGCTATTATGGGTTCAAGTGGAAGTGGGAAAACAACACTATTAAATGTTGTGTCAACAATAGATCGTGTAACAAGTGGACATATTTATGTTGATGGAAAGGATATTACAAAACTAAAAGGGAATGAACTTAATAAGTTTAGAAGAGAAGAGCTAGGGTTTATTTTTCAAGATTTTAATTTGTTAGATACTTTAACAGCTTATGAAAATATCGCTCTGGCGTTGTCTATTCAAAATGTGGGAGCAAAAGAAATTGATGCACGAATTAAAAAAGTTGCAGATGAACTTGATATTAAATCAATATTACAGAAATACCCCTATCAAATGAGTGGAGGTCAAAAACAAAGAGTAGCAAGTGCGAGAGCAATTATTACTAATCCAAAGTTAGTGCTTGCAGATGAGCCAACTGGTGCTTTGGATTCTAAGTCAGCCAAAATGTTACTAGAAAAGTTCAATTATTTAGATGAACTGGGAGCTACTATTTTAATGGTAACGCATGATGCTTTTACAGCTTCTTATTCTAGGCGTGTTATATTTATCAAAGATGGTAAGATTTTTAAAGAAATTCATCGTGGTAGTGATACAAGAAAAGAATTTTTTGACAAAATTATTGATGTCGTAACACTGTTAGGTGGAGATCTCTCTGATGCTCTCTAAATTATCATTAAAAAATATCAAGAAAAGTATAAAAGATTATACCATCTATTTTTTTACTTTAATACTTGGTATATCAATATTTTATGTGTTTAATGCACTAGACACCCAAACAGCTATGATGGAGGTTTCTTCATCTACTAGAGAACTTATTAAACTCATGATGACTTTGATGAGTGCTGTTAGTGTATTTGTATCATTTATATTAGGTTTTCTAATCATTTATGCTTCAAGATTTTTAATGAAAAGAAGAAATAAAGAATTTGGAATCTATTTAACACTTGGTATGAGTAAGAGGCGTATTTCTTTTATTTTATTCTTTGAAACATTAATAATAGGTGTTCTATCACTCGTAGTAGGTCTTGGACTTGGGACACTTTTATCACAATTGATGAGCGTTATTGTCGTCAATATGTTTGAAGCAAATTTAACGAAATACACTTTTGTTTTCTCAAGTTCTGCTTGTATAAAGACAATAGCATATTTTAGTGTTATGTACTTGTTTGTAATGATATTTAATACTATAAGTGTAAGTAAATGTAAGCTATTAGATTTATTACATGGAAACAAAAAAAGTGAAACCTTGAAAATTAAAAATCCATTTATTTGTATTCTTATATTTATTATATCAGTGTGCGTTTTAGGTTATGCTTATTATATGGTAACTGCTGGATTTGGAAATATAACTAATGCAAAAGATATTTTAATTCCAATTGCAATGGGTAGTATGAGTACATTTTTCCTTTTCTGGTCTTTGTCTGGTCTTGTTTTAAGAATTGTAAGATCAATGAAGAACTTCTATTATAAAGGATTAAACAGTTTTACTTTAAGACAATTTTCAAGTAAAATTAATACAACAGTTTTTTCTACAACTGTAATTTGTTTAATGTTATTTGTAACCATTTGTTTATTGTCATCTTGCCTTACAATGAAAAACTCGATGAATGAAGGAATCAAGAAATTTGCCCCTGCTGATATACAACTTACGAATAAACGAAATATGGATTTTAAAGAGTGGTATAATAATAACTTATCTTATGGCTATAATGAGGAACAAATAGCAAACTCTCATATTGATGTAGTAGAGAAACTAAAAATATTTGATTATGATATAACGAAATATCTGAGTAAGTATATTCAAATAAATATATATGCTACGCCTGATTTAACACTGAATCATACATTAGGTTCAAATTTAGAAAGTATTAGAACCGAATTTCCTTTTCTAAAGTATGATTGCCAAACTTTATGGAATAGATACCTATACTTTAAAAGATGATGAATATATCGTTGTTGCTGATTTTAAATCAATGGTTAATGTTAGAAATATTGCTTTAAAGAATAAAGAAACAATCCATTTATTTGGCTATACATTAAAACCTAAATATGATGAATGTCAGGATGGTTTTGTTGAAATGTCTAGTCAAAGAATTAACTCTGGAATTATCGTTGTACCTGATAGTATTATGGATGAGGACTATCTTTACTATGATATGTTAATCGGAAATTACAATACTACAGATAAAAAAGAAATTCAAAATATAGAAGAAAATTTGAATGAAATTATTAAAAATCCTTTAAAAGATAAATATTTACTTCCAGATGCTACGACAAAGTTATCTATCAAGGAATCAACAAATAGTTTAACAGTCATGGTAACATTTATTGGTTTGTATTTAGGAGTCATATTTTTAATTAGTAGTGCAGCGATACTAGGGTTAAAAGAATTATCAGAAAGTAGCGATAATAAAGAAAGATTTAGAATGTTAAGAAAAATTGGTACAGATGAAAAGTTAATCAATAAAGCATTATTTAGACAAATTGGAATCTTCTTTCTTCTTCCATTAATACTTGCGATAGTTCATTCAATATTTGGTATAAAGTTTGCTGTAAAAATATTAGAAGTATTTGGTACAGATGAATTGTTGCCATCCATTATTGTGACAGGGATATTCTTAGTAATTATTTATGGTGGATATTTCTTAATCACTTATTATTGTAGTAAAAACATCATAAAGGAGAAAAATTAAAATGCTAATGGCATATAATTGGGCTAATGTTTGGCAAAGTATGAAAGACACATGGTTACCAGTTTTAATTCCTTTTGCCATATTGATAATAGTCCTTATTATCATAGTAATTATAAGAAAGAATAAGGATTAGTGAATACGCTAATCCTTTAAATGAATATGAATTATTTAATTTCAATAAAAACAGCAATTATCATATTTCCATTTATCTCTTTCCTTTTTACTATTCCCTTTATTTTACATAATTATCATAAATATGGATCGATAAATCCATTTAGAACTTTAATCATATATTCCTTTATTCTCTATATGATAACAATCTATTTTTTAGTAATTTTGCCACTTCCAAATAAAAATGACGTAGTGGAAAAAGCTAATATGGTTAGATTAATTCCGTTTGGGTTTATTCAGGATTTTATAAGAGATACATCGTTTGAAATAGGAAATCCCAATACCTACTTGAGGGCTCTTACTGAACCATGTTTTTATACCGTAATATTCAATCTATTTATGACAATTCCTTTTGGAATGTATATGAGATATTATTTTAAATGTAATTTGAAGAAGACAATCATTTTAAGTTTTCTATTAAGTTTATTTTTCGAAGTCACACAGCTTACAGGTTTGTATTTTATCTATCCTTATGCTTATAGGGTATTTGATGTAGATGATCTCATTATAAATACATTAGGAGGAATTATTGGGTATGCAATTTTCAGAGTTCTAAATAATTTTTTGCCTACAAGAGAAGAAATAGATGAAGATTCGATAAAAAGAGGAATGAAAGTATCAGGTTTGAGAAGAATAACACTCTTTATTTTAGATTGTTTCTTATTTGGCTTGATTAGCCTATTTTTAAGACTAATGATCAATATTAACTATTTAACACTTATTACATTTACATTCTATTTTATAATTTATCCATACTTCAAGAATGGAAAAACTTTAGGAAGTGGATTCTTAAATGTAAGGCTAGAGTTTCAAAAATATAAATTTATAAGCATAGTATTACGAAGTGTTTTCTTAGCTTTATATTATGTTGGTAGTGCTTTTATAATTTTTACTATAGATTGGTTTATAGAAACTAAATTTGATTTAAGTGCGAATATGTGTTTTTTACTTTTTATTCTTTCCCTTTGTGGAATACTAATCTTTTACTTATTAAATATATTCATTTTGATTAAAGATAAAAAAATCTATTACGACCACTTCTTTCATGTAGAATACATTAGCACAATAAGAAAAGAATGGTAATGAAAATTAGAAAAAGGAGATGTTTAAGTGAAAAAAATAGGAATATTAATAGTAGTTTTATGCTTAGTTCTATGCTCTGGTTGTGATAAAGATGGAATGTTAAATTTTTATAAGAAGGCTAATGAAACTACTGGTGATATGGTATTAACAAAAAATTATAAATTAAAAGGGAAACGAGAATTTGGTGAAGATCATTATGTTGGAACTTACAAAGTTACTTACAAAAAATTTAAAGGTGAAGAGGTATTGTTTGGTGGAACAACAATTGAAAGAGAGGATGCAAATATCCATATTAAATTAAATATTGATGATTCTGAGGGCAATATAAAAGTAATTATGAAATTAAAAGAAAAAGAAGAAATATTAGCTACAGATGATGGTACTTATGAATTTGATTTTAATATTAAAGATGGAAGTAATTATCTAGTAATTGAAGGAGATAATTACTCTGGAAAAATAGATATGAAGATTAAGTAGGAGACTTGCTAACCATTGTCAAGTCTTTTTAATTATTATTTTCTAGCTTATCT
>CAJTYF010000044.1 GCA_910583945.1 uncultured Bacilli bacterium | reverse complement strand
ATTTTTTCATTTAAAAACCTCATTTCTCTTTGTCCAAGAAACGGGGTTCATAACAAATTCCTAGGGGGTTAAATATTTTGTCAAAACAAAATATAGCTAAAAAACCACAAAGAAAGGAGCTGTGATTTATATACCTAGTTTAGGTTACTCTTTCCATTTAAGTAATGATAAAAACAAGAAAAATAGTAGTAAAGCAAGTGCAAAATCTAATTTAAGTGGTACAACATCTAATAGTAATAATGCTATCCAAAATGCAGCAGGACTATCAAAATGTGATAATCATAATTGTAGAAAGTATGATGATAGAGAGTATGATATTGAAATTATTAGAGGCTCTAACTCAATCGTCAATGATGTTAAAAAATTATATAAAGATGAGTTTGAAGAAGCAAGAATTGAATATAATAATAGACAAATTCGTGATGATAGAAAGATAAAAGATTATTTCACTCATGTTAGTAATAACACTAAAAAGGATTTAGCTTGTGAGATAATTATTGAACTTGGTGATATGGAATTTTGGAATACAAAAGATATAGACTATAAAAAGAAAATGACTAATGTATTCGAAGAACAAGTTAAAAGTTTAGAAGAATTAGTTCCTGATTTTAAGATAGCAAGTGCTATAATTCATTATGATGAAACAAGTCCACATCTTCATATAATTGGTGTTCCAATTAAATCTAAAAACAAGTATGGTATGTCTAAACAAGTTGGAAAGTCTGATGTTTTTACTAAAGAAACATTAACAAAAATTCAAGATAAAATGAGAATACAATGTATGGAATCTTTTAACAAAGCGTATCATACTAATTATAAGTTAAAACCTAAATTAAAAGGCCGAAATCGTGATTATCATATATCAGAAATGGAAAACTATCAAAAGATGAAAAAATCTCTTGAAATACATCAAAATACATTGAATAAAGCAAAAGACAAAACTGATAATTAAAAAAATAGTACAAAAGAAATTAGAGATATGCTTGAAAATTTAAAGTCAAAAGGTTTAATTAAAAGTCAGTTAGTTTTAGATGTAGTTGATAGAGATAAAGCAATTGTTTTCATTGATTTAATTGATAAAACCATTATGGAATATGAAAATATTCAAGAATTATCCGTTACTCTAAAAGAAGTAGAAAGTGAACTTCTTAACAATCGTGATCAAATTAGATTATTATTGAAAAACAATGAAGAACTTAATTCTGAGGTTGATAGTTTGAAAGATAAAATCAAATCTAAAAATGAAGAAATCAATGATTTAAAAGAAGAAAATAGCCTATTAAAATCGTCTTTAGAGCATCTTAAAAATTTGATTTACAATCTTGTTAAATTTCTTATGGATAGAATTTATAGAAATAAAGATAAAGAAAAATATATGGAATTTGCTAAAGAATTATACGAACATGGAGCTTTAGATGATGAAGATTTCAATCTTCTCCAAGACAATAAAAAGACAAATAATAAAAATAAATCTGTAATAGAAAAAGATGATATTGAGCGATAAGTTGATGCTCTTTATCATCTTTTAATATTCATTAATAAGGATTATTTTCTTTCCATCTTTTTAGGACTTTAACTGCTTCTTCTCTTTGAAATTCAGGTACTATTTCAATTTTTCTATTACTGCAAGCATTAGCAATATCATTTGATTTTGCTAGAATTTCGTTTACACATTCTTTAGAATCCTCTAAAGTTGCTCCGTATACTAATCTGTCAATTCCAGTATATAAAATAGCTCCCATACACATAGCACATGGTTCACAAGAAGAATAAATTGTAACTCCTTTTCCACCTTCAGCACATAAATGCCCACCTAAATGTTCCATAGCATCTTCAATTGCTCTTAGTTCAGCATGAGAGAATCCCGTTTTAGAAATAGGCACATCAGCATCACTTCTACCAATAATTTTATTATCTTTAACGATTACTGCACCATAAGGGTAGTATGCTTTACCCGATAATTCTATTGCTAAATCCATATATTCCTTATCAGTCATTTTTCAAATTCCTCCTTTACTTTTTTCTAATACTACTATCACTAAGATTAAATATTTTTGATAACTCTTCTAAATGTTTTTCTCCTTTTTCAATCATACTTTTTAAAAATGGTGTTTGTTCATAAGTATATCTTTTAATTCTTAATGCCATCTTTGAAATAGTATATCTTAGTCTCATTAATTGGAACATCTCATCAAAATTATCGTACATTGGTGTCTCGCTAAAATAGCCTTTTAAGAATGGTTTTATTCTTTCAGGATCAAAGAATGTTGACCAACAAGCTATTTCTTGAATTGGATTTCCTGCAACACATTCATCCCAATCTATAACACCAGTTATAGTATTACCATCGGTTAATAAATTCCAATCAGCAAAATCATTATGAATTAGAACTGACATATCTGAATTAAGTAATTCATTATCATCAAATAATGTTTTCATTTTATCTGCTATTTCTTTTGTTAAAATATTGTATGTAACTAATCTTTCGAGATTTTCTTCTAATCCTGCATTTATAGAATCTTTTAGTGATTTGTATATTCCTTTTAAATTACCATTCTTAGCTTGTTCATTATCAAAAGGTCCAAATCCATTAACTTTTATTTTATGAAGTCTTGTCATCGTTTTTCCCATTTCAATAACAAGTTGTTCTTCTTTTTCAGGATTTTCTTTTAAACAAAATTGAACTGTATCTCCATTTAGTTTCTCTATAACTTGATAGGAAATATCTTCTTCGCTTTCTAATTCATGAATTAAGTAAGTTTTATAAGCAGGAAGTCCGTTATCTAATGCCATTTGAGATGATAAACTTTCAGCATAAAAATAACCATTTCTTATACCTTTTGGATGACATCTTATAATAACTTCTTTTCCACTTTCTAAAACTCCAACTCTTATTGAATTAACATTACCCAAACTTGTTTGAGCATTCTCATCAAATGGTTTGATATATGATAATTTATCATCCTTTAATTCTGTATTAATCTTATCTAACAGTTCTTCATTAGTTATAGCTGAATGTCTATCTTTCCAAATCATCGCAGCTTCTTCAGCACTTATTTTTCTATCTGTTTGCCAATAAAAGCAATCTGACCTATCACTAATTCTTTGATTTATTTCATTTAAATTCATTTTTTTCCTCCTAATTTTATACCACCTTTTATTTTATCTAATATGCTTTCTAAAGACTTCGACTGACTTTCTTTATCGCTTTCAGTTTTAATATATTCTAGTTGCATATCAATTATGGTTTTTAGATAAACATAATATTCTTTACTTTGTTCTTCATCAAGTTCATGAATGCTAACACTTAATATCTCATATAAATTTTTCAATAATTTTTGTATTCTAGGATCAAATCTGTCTTTTATTGTATTAATTTTAGTATCCATATGATTATCTTCTAATTCTTTTCCAAATAAATATTTATTTACCATTTTCTCAAATATTCTTCTTAAATAAGCATATGCACCTACATAAAAATGATCAGCATTAGATAAATCAGCCTTTTTATAATCTTCATAGGCATTTAGTTCCTCTAATTGCTTTTTATATTTATCAAAATCAAATCCCTTTATGGTTAACATTGAAGGGTTTTGTCCTATCTTTCTAACAATAAAGGTACCATCTTTAAGTTCAATCGAAATCATCAACATATATTTATGATTATGATTATTTGTACATGTAAAGAAATATTCAATGTACCAGATAGAATTATTTGCTAATTCTTCTTGAGTATAGGGAGGTTGTACACCAATAATCATTCCATTGTATAAATCAATTTGCCCTACATCTATTCCACTTTTCTTGTTAGTGATTGACATATAAGTTTTTTCTCCTCTAAAATTAGAAGTAAATTGAAAAAGCTTTTTAGTAATATCAAATGGGAATTCTTTTTTACAAACATGACAATAACTTATCAATTTTTCTTGTTGCACTCCAATATAATATAAAAATTTAAAAAACTCTTTTTGATTATATTCGTATTTACCATTTTTCAATTCAAATACATCAAATTTTTCTTTAGTGTACAAAGAAACTTCATTAAATAAATAATTAATATCATTTTCAAGCATAAAGGCTTCACCTCTATAAATATTTTACCAAAAATCGTTGTTTTTTTCGAGACATAAAGGCAAATTTATGCTAAAATATTATCAGTGGTTGATATTTTATATATCAAATCGTCAAGTAGTGAAAAAAGTTGTAGATATCTACGCCATTCGCTCCATTTGAAAACAACTTACGGACTGTAAAAAGTTCGTGAGTTTTTATTTTATATAAAAGACTTTAGTTCTCTTTCTAGGAAGGAGGACTTTTTTGATGTTGGAATTTAAAATTATTGAAACATTAAAACCAAATACTGAAATCTTAGAGGCAATTAAAGGCTTTACTTACAAAGTTAAGAAAGGTGCAATAAAACATATTCTACATACTAATTTACAAGTTATAGAACCTACTGAATATCTAATTACATATCCTACCACACTTACAATACTAGAATACAAGGTTAATGAAATATCTAATAAGCCATTTTACATTAAAGATCATAATCAAAAATATAATCTGAAAGAAATTACACAAATTTTAAAAAAATTTAAAGTTTAGACTTTACTTTTTCCGTTTTAGTGAGGAAACAGATGAAAGGTGTCTGTTTTTAATCAATTTATTGAGGAAACAAGCGAGAGAACATTTTTCACAAAATTTAACTTTGGTGTTTGCAAAAATGCCTTTCAGTGAGGAAACAAGTGAGGAGATTTATATACCTAGTTTAGGTTACTCTTTCCATTTAAGCAATGATAAAAATAAGAAAAATAGTAGTAAAGCAAGTGCAAAATCTAATTTAAGTGGTACAACATCTAATAGTAATAATGCTATCCAAAATGCAGCAGGACTATCAAAATGTGATAATCATAATTGTAGAAAGTATGATGATAGAGAGTATGATATTGAAATTATTAGAGGCTCTAACTCAATCGTCAATGATGTTAAAAAATTATATAAAGATGAGTTTGAAGAAGCAAGAATTGAATATAATAATAGACAAATTCGTGATGATAGAAAGATAAAAGATTATTTCACTCATGTTAGTAATAACACTAAAAAGGATTTAGCTTGTGAGATAATTATTGAACTTGGAGATATGGAATTTTGGAGTACAAAAGATATGGACTATAAAAAGAAAATGACAAATGTATTCGAAGAACAAGTTAAAGATTTAGAAGAATTAGTTCCTTATTTTAAGATAGCAAGTGCTATAATTCATTATGATGAAACTTCTCCACATCTTCATATAATTGGTGTTCCAATCAAATTTAAAAACAAGTATGGTATGTCTAAACAAGTTGGAAAATCTGATGTCTTTACTAAAGAAACATTAACAAAAATTCAAGATAAAATAAGAGTTCGTTGTATGGAATCTTTTAATAAAGAATATCACACTAATTATAAGTTAAAACCTAAATTAAAAGGTCGAAATCGTGATTATCATATATCAGAAATGGAAAACTATCAAAAGATGAAAAAGTCTCTTGAAATACATCAAAACACATTAAATAAAGTAAAAGACAAAACTGATAATTTAAAAAATAGTACAAAAGAGATTAAAGATATGCTCGAAAATTTAAAGTCAAAAGGTTTAATTAAAAATCAATTAGTTTTAGATGTCGTTGATAGAGATAAAGCCATTGTTTTCATTGATTTAATTGATAAAACCATTATGGAATATGAAAGCATTCAAGAGTTAACTGTTACTTTAAAAGAAGTAGAAAGTGAACTTCTTAACAATCGTGATCGAATTAGATTATTATTAAAAAACAATGAAGAACTTAATTCTGAAGTTGATAGTTTAAAAGATAAAATCAAATCTAAAGATGAAAATATCAATAACTTACAAGAAGAAAATAGTCTATTAAAATCATCTTTAGAGCATCTTAAAAATTTGGTTTACAATCTTGTTAAATTTCTTATGGATAGAATTTATAGAACTAAAGATAAGGAAAAATATATTGAATTTGCTAAAGAATTATATGAGCATGGTGCTTTAGATGATGAAGATTTCAATCTTCTTCAAGACAACAAAAATGCAAATAATAAAAATAAATCTGTAATAGAAAAAGATGATATTGAGCGTTAGCGCTTCTTATCATCTTTATTTTTTAAATATCTCATTGATTGTTTTTTCAGCCTTTAAATTTATTTTTTTATTAATAAATGGAAATAAGTTTATATTTATTTTATCAATAGTTAACTTAAAAAGAGAAAATATACTTACAGGTAAAAATGTAGCTAATATTGCATAAAAACTTAAAATATAAAACAAAATATTTGTAAATGTAATGCTAAAATTTTCTTCTTTTGTATACATCAAACTAAATATGCATAAACTAAAACAAACACCAATTTGAATAAGCTTTTCTAGAATCAATATAGCCTTTTGTATGCGTATTTCTATTTTTTTATACTTTGAATATACATTTTCTTTATACAATTTATCTTCTGATTCTTTTTCCAACAATCTCTGAATTAATCTATCATTATCTGCTTTCAATGTCTTTTCATTTTTATCTAATATTTCATTCTCCCTCAATGTAGACTCATAGGTTGATAATAAAATATTAGGATTAATTTTATTAACATCTCCTTCAACATTTAACATTAACTTTTCAACATAATAATTACTACATAGCAAATTGTATAATGATGATGGTGAAACATCTATTTTACTTTGTTTTAAGTTTACTAATGTCGAGTTAAATTTTTTTCTAATGCTATCTGTCGGTTTAATAGCAGCCATTGCATTTTCCGTTAATTTTATTTCGGGTAAATCTTTATTACTAACTAAAGATTTTAACCAGACTATTGCAGTCAAATCAATATCACTTATAGCAGGACTAATTTTAAATGTTTCATCCAAATTTAATAATAAATTTGTTTCTCTTCTAACATCTTTATTAGTAGTGACAAAAATTGCTGGACAATCTTCTAGTTTTCTATAGTCTTTTCCCTTTCTTAACCTCATAATTGCTGATATTGATGCAACATCATTATCAATTGTTTTATTACTCACTTTTTCATCTTTATAAACTGCTTTTAAATTGTCTGCTAATCTTTTTTCATCTATAATATCTTTATATTGCTCTTTCTTATATTCTGGAGTATCTATTATCTCAATTTCTAAATTTTTAAATAAATCCTCAAGATTATCTAAAATTTCCCTTACTTCTGTTAAACTATAATCTTTTATAACAAAGTTTTCTAAAGTTTTATCCTGTGTTTTACCAAAATTTCTAATATATTCTTCTACAATATTTTCAATTTCATTATAATTATGTTTAAAGCATTTAATTTTTACTTTTTGTTCTTTTAATAATTTGACTAATTCCAATGCTGAAGTATTAAATTCTGGTTCTTTAAATTCCAACACCCTAAGCATAAATGGGGTATCAAAATAGCAAGTTAGTTTACTTAGATCACTATTATTATTATTTTCTATATTTACATATAAGGCATTAGCAATCAGTGATCCTTCAATAATGTTTTTTAAATAATCAAAAATCAAGTCCTGAGCTAATTTATGCTCATTTATAAATAACCCTATATTATAATTAATTTTATCATTATATTTTGATAGTCTTGTAGAATTATTTATATTTTCATAAAGAAGATATCCATTTTTATCTAGAAACTTTGCAAATGAATTTCTACAATCTAAATAACTCATTTTTAAAGCCATATGTTGTTTAAAAAACTCATTTAATGAATTTATTACAGTATCTATTTCTTTTTTTGATTTTTCTCTTCTCTCATTAAACTCCTTAACTATTTTACTAACATCAGTTATAAAAATATACTCATTATTTTCTTGCTTTAATATTTTTTGACTTTTCAATCTATTAATAATAATTCGAATAATTGCTTGTGGAAAATTATTAAATGAATAGTCCTTTTGCATTTTCTTAACGATATCTTCATAGCTAATTGTAGTATCATTATATATAATATTTATGATAAAGGGAATTATTAGTGAAATAGTATCTTGTTTTTTTTCTTCAAAAATTGCTGTTAACAGTGCTGTACTTATTAATGCATTATTATTTTTCATACTGCTCACCACTTTCAACATAATTATAACACATCTCCCTTTTTTCTTAACTATTTATACTAAAAATATATGTAATAAAACAAAAAAAAGATGAAATTATAATCATCATCTTCATAAATTTTTATATTTCCTTGTACCAAAAACCTATTGAATCTTCTGTCTCAAAACCAGCACTATTATAAACCTTTTTTCTCCAAGCAAATGAGTTTATATAGGCTCTTTCTATATTCATTTCTTTTAATCTATTAATTGTTCCATGCAACATTTCTTTGCATAATCCCATTTTTCTATATTTTTCTCTAGTGCATACAGGTTCAATAAATGCAGTGCTTGTATTTTTATCTACATAGCAAAAACTATAAGTACAAATATCTTTATCATTGGTAATAACTAGACTTTCAAAGCTATCTTTAAAGAAACTAGAATTTTTTCTTCCTTTATAAGCAAGAATGCCTTCTCTAAATGATCCTGTTAATATTCCATCATCATCTTGTGGCTTGAATCCATAATGACAGGCTTTTGCTTTGGTATTATCGTCAAATTCTTCACCAAAACTTAAAGAAAATCCTTCTGGTAAATCTATTATATAATTTGTTTCCAAAGGTTTTGCAACATTATCATAATCACCATCTTCACCTTTTTTATATCCTCTTTTTAATAATTCATCTGCTTGATATTTTAAACTATCATGTGATACAACACAAAAATCAATCTTTCCATTATCTTTTTTATCAAAAAGAGGTTTTAACTTTTCTTCTGCTAAATCTAACATCTCTGGAAAAATATGCTCATAACCATTTTTGATACTAGAGTTAAAGCAATCTCCATCAGGAATTACAACACCAATAATATTATTGTTTTCTTCCCAAATATATACAAAATTTTGAGAAGCTAATTTTCCCCTTTCATCTCTATAAAGGGTGTCTACTCTAAATACTAAATCATCAAATCTTTGAGGTAGCCAACAAACCATGTTTTTATTTTCTTTATAGCTCTCTGTTAAAAAATCCTTTACTCTTTCGTAATCTGTTTCAAAATTAAATTTTTTTACTTCCATCTCTATCATTTCCTTTACTTAAATTTTCAAATTCTTCTAAATTAGAATAATATTGTATTTCTAATCCAAACATATCATATAGTTTTTTCCATTCACTTAAAGCATTATCAAAAGCAATAGCATTCCCTTTTAAATCATCAGGACTGTAATTTGATAATAATTCTATTCTAGGAATATCAAATTCATCTGCCATTTCATCATAGAATTCTTGACAAGAACTCATAGTTACAAAAGATAAGTAGGTACTATTGATATCAATAGCATGATACATCTTATTTTTCCAATTTGAATAGATTTCTTCATAAGTTCCTGGTAAATCAGTCGCGTTTATCGCTCTTTTTGCTAAACTATTTTTATTTTCTTCTGTTAATTCATAACTTATATCCATACTATCTAATAGATTTTTAATTGGACTTACAAGCATTAATACTTTATTTTGAATTTCTTCTAATGTCTTGCAATTTACTATTTCATTATAAATTGGTAAAAAATCTTGGGGCAATAATTGTAAATTTGCAATTTCTTCTGGGACTCTTTTTGTTCCTCTTTTAACATAAGTTCTATTAACCATAAAAAGAATAAACTCAATTTCTTTGATAATACTTGCTAATTTTCTATATGCAATACCAATATTAGAAGCATTTTGTAAAGAATTAACACTTGATAAAACTTTAATAAAATGTTCTCCAATATGTTTATTAACAAGTTCTGTATTGTCCATATTAGACTTAACACGATTTTGATATAGTTTATACTTTTGCAATACTTCTTCGTTTCTTGAATATACAACATTTAAATCAAATAATTTAGTAACATAAGGATGATTATACTCAGCCATAACTTCAAATCTACCCCAATCTTGAGTATATACATCAAAGCCAACATCCTCAATAATAAAACATTTATCTAAACATTTTGCTCTATCATTATTATAAATGATTACTAAATCCAAATCTGATTTTTCATAAATGTCTCCATTACAAAATGAGCCACCAATTCCAATTAAATCAATCGCATTAGGACATTTTTCTTGCATTTCTTTCATTATTACTTCAATGATTTTATTATTTCTTGCAAATAAGTTTTTTTCAACATCTGTCATATTAACACCTTCCGTAACAATTTTACCAAAAAATCGTGATTTTATCGAGACATAAAGCCAAACTTGTGTTAAAATATTATCAGTGATTGATATTTTATATATCAAATCGTTAAGAAGTGAAAAAGGTTGTAGATATCTACGCCATTCGCTCCAGTTGTAATTTATTCGAACCTTTTGGTTCGATTTTTTAACGAGAAAACTGACCATGGTCGGAAAGTGGTCGAAAAGTGGTCGAATACATTGATAATATTTTTTATTTTGTATATAATATTACTGGGTGATAAAAATGTATAAAGAAGATCAAGGAACAGAGTTAAAAGTTGAACTTACAAAAGATATAAAAAAAGAAATAATAGCATTCGCTAATACTAACAATGGAACAATTTATATTGGTATTGATGATGATAGCAATATAGTTGGTCTGAAAAACGCCAAAAAGGATTTAGAGTCCTTAAGTGGCATGATTCGTGATGGTATATGTTCTGATTTAACACTTTATACAAAAATATATATTGAAAATATCGAAAATAAAGATATTATTATAGTAAAAGTGAATGAAGCCCCAAATAAACCTTATTATTTAGCGGATAAAGGATTAAAATCGTCTGGAGTATATCTAAGACATGGAAATGTCTCTGTTCAAGCTAGTGAAGAAGTTATAAAGAAAATGATTTTAGAAAGTAATAGCAATTCTTTTGAAAATAATGTTTCCAGTAATCAAAATTTGCATTTTGAGTATCTAAAAGATACTTTTAAGAAACATAATATCGAAATAAATGATAGTAAATGTAAAACATTGAATATTACAAATTTAAATAATCAATATACAAATTTGGGATTACTTTTATCTGATGAATGTCCTTACTCTATAAAATGTGCTATTTTTAATGGAAATAATAAATTAGAATTTAAAGATAGAAAAGAATTTACTGGCTCGGTTTTAAAACAAGTAAATGACACCTATGAATATTTGGATTTATACAATAAAACAAAAGGAAAAATTGTAGGTTTAGAAAGACAAGATTTAAGAGATTATCCAGAGTATGCTTTAAGGGAATCTTTATTAAATGCTATAATACATAGAGATTATAATTTTACGGGAAGTATTTTAATTTCACTTTTTGATGATCACTATGAAATCACCTCATTAGGTGGTTTAGTAAAAGGAATTAGCATAAAAGATTTATACTATGGAGTGTCAGAATCAAGAAACCCAAATTTGGCACATATTTTTTATAGATTAAAATATGTGGAAAGTTTCGGAACAGGTATTGGAAGAATTATTGAGTCATATAATACTTATGATAAAAAACCTTTAATATTAGACTCAGACAATGCTTTTAAAGTAACTTTATATAACGTTAATTACTTTGATGATAATAAAAAAGTTTTACCATCAAGTTTAACGCAAGAAGAACAAATAATAGAATATTTAAAGAAAAACAATAGAATAAATAGACTAATTGTTGAATCTCTTTTAGATGTTTCCAAAACAAGAGCAAACGACATTTTAAATAAAATGATAAATGAAAATATTTTAGAACAGGCTGGTTCTGGTAAAAACATATATTATGTGTTAAAATAAAATTGGTTGATATTTTATATATCAAATCGTTAAGAAGTGAAAAAGTTGTAGATATCTATGTCATTCGCTCCATTGAGGTTTAAACTCGCACGCCTTAATTGGAGTGTCGGTTTTTTTATTTATAAAACAAGTTCATAGTATTTGATATTATGAGCTTTTTTCATTGTCTAAAGGAGTTGATGAATAATTATGAAACGACCATAGAATCTTTAGAATTTCCTTGTGAAGTTAAAAAAACTAAAAATGAAAGTGAGTATCGGAAACTTAGAAGTAGAATTTATTAATGGACATTTAATAAAATTTGATAAAACAAATTTAAGTTTACAAGAACCACATAAGATAGTTGCTAGTAATAAGAATAATACTCTTATTGTTCTACTTTATGATAATGAAGAAAAAATATATTTACTTAATTCAAATTTGCTTATTTCTTTAACTAAGTTTATTAATCTATTAAATGCTATGAATAAAATAAATAAAAAGTAAATTACCGATATCTTCCCTTTTTTTACTGATTGTTTCCCTCGACAATCATTTAGGAAAGTGTTACACTTGCTATGATAGATGAAATTACTATCAAAAATTACTTCTAATATTATTTTTTAGTTTGCACAAGGGATTCTCTTGTTTTTTTTGTTTTATGTTGTGTTAAACATAATGACTGATAAATAAAAGTAGTGTATAATTGAAATAG
>CAJTYF010000043.1 GCA_910583945.1 uncultured Bacilli bacterium | reverse complement strand
ACCTACGTGTGTATTGGACTTTCACCAACAAGATATATGCCATGCACGGCACACCGATAGAAGCAATAAAATATTTTGCTTCTTTTTTTTATTTAAATAGTAACATATAATCCTAAATTGTCAAAGAACTTAAATTCTGCCATCAAACATTATAGATAGTTCTTACCCCAATTTTGATAAGGAGCTTTCCACTTTTTGTAATATTCTTAGTAGATAAATATAGACATTTTAATAATGACCTATCTGTAGGAAAAACTGATTTTTGTTTTTGTATATTTTCTGAATTGTCTGTTTAAAAATTCGATAGTATTCGTAGTATACATGATTTTTTTATCGGCTCTGAAAATTGGAAGAATGGACAAATGGCATCCCAGTTTTCTTCCCAAGTTTTAAAATGCTCGAGTCTGTAAATAAAGTGTATGAAAATCTTTTCGTGATAAAATAAAAGAATGCGGAGATTTTTAATATGAAAGAAAAAAATATTACTTTTCTTCCGTAATATTTTCTTCTTTCTTCTCTTCTTTAGTTTCTTTCTCTTCTAATTCTTTTTTCTTAGTATGTTTGGCTTTTGCTTTATTAATAATCTTTTTATATTTACTACTTTTTCGAATCAAATAAATGATGATTAAAAGGAAAAACACTACTGTTCCGGCAAAAGCAATGGCTGAATAATAATAGGTTTTCTTTTCTTTTTCTAATGCTTCTATTTCTTCTTTATTCCAGATTTGAAAAGATTCTTCTTTAGTATCGTAACTGTAATAGTTGTATTCTCCTGTTTCTAGATTTAAAGCGTAAATGATAGCAAAGCGACTGTTCTCTTGAAATTTATAAGCGGAAACGTTTTGATCATTTATGGTAAGCGTGACTTTTTTATAATTTTCAATTTCTTCTTTGAAATCCGTAATGTAAAGCGTTAAATTGCTGTTTTTGTATTCGTGATAGAATTGATAGCTTTGTTCTTCTTCGTTATAAATCGCTAAAAAAATATCTCCAGAAGCATTTTTAATCCCTATTAAAGTCATTTTAGAAACATCATTATAAAATGCTGGAATATCAAACTCGTTTATTTTAATTGTTTTTTCTTCAAATAAGTTGGGTTGGGTTAAGCTTTTAGGATTTTTAATAATCGTGTATTTCTCGTTATTGATAGTAATTTCTATAGGATTTTGATCTTCTACAATGACATTTACTGTGTATTCCATCGTTTTTCCGGTTTCACTCGTTACTAGGATTTTAAATGTGTTTATGCCTTCTGTTACTTCATATTCTCCGGTTCCTGTTAATGAAGCATGTGATTCATTTACTTTCGCGTCTAATTTAATTTTGTCTACGGTTGAGGGAACTTGGACTTTATAGTTTAAGGTTTCTTTATCAAATTTAGGACTCAGTTCATATCCTTCAACGGATAAAGATGCTAAACTGGCATCGCTTGATTTTTCACGTGGTGGCACGACTGTTGTCTTTTTGGTGACTGAAACATTGGTTGTTGCTCCATCTTCATTCGTTATGTCTCCTGTTGCTGTAAAAGAAATGACACCTAGGCTTGTTGCTTTACAAGTCACACTTAATGTTTTTGTCGCATTTTTTCCATTACTGGTAGCATCCGCAAAACTTGTGGTACACCCACTGGTTGACCCCGCTGAAGTTATTTTGACGTTCCAAGCGGCTGTTGCTTTTAACGTAAGGGTGGCTGTCACTGTATTTCCGTTTTCAACTGATGAGGGTGCATACATAGAGTAAGTAGCTGCGGCATGGGTAATAACTGGACATAATCCCATTATGATTAATAGACTTACTATTTTCTTTTTCATTTTTACCTCTATTCTTGAATTATATTATTGGTTCCTAAAAGATGTTGTCTTAATTTTAGAAGATCCGCTGAGTTTACATTGTTATTCACTAATTTTGCTGCTTCTAAATACGCTCCTGATAATTTAGCGGTTCCTTGTAAATGTTTTCTCATGGCTAATAAATCCGCTGAGTTAATCTTACCGTCTCCTGTTAAGTCTCCTAAAATAACAGCGGTGCTATTCTCATCCTTTAAATTAAACGTTGTTCCTGTTGAAATAATGTCTGTTGTACTATTAATTGCTATCTCTTTGTTTTGAAGTTTATTTTTAAGACTAGCAATGGATTCTCCTACATTAAATCCTTTAGCAAAATTATTAGTATTTTTAATTCCTATTGCTTCTAAGTTTGCACTTAGAGTAAGGGGTTTATCGTAGATGGTATCGTTTGCACAAAGGGTACAAAAGCCTCCACTCGCCCATTTTAATCCTTCTTTATAAGGAACACTAGCACTACTTTTAGCACCGATATTATAAAAATTAAACAAGCCAGAATACTCTATTCCACCATATTCAAATTTATTTCCAGTGGTAGCGGCTCCTCCTCCTGTTCCTGATTCTTGACGGGCTAAAGAAGCTAAGTAAAGGGCACTGACATTCGATGTTTTTCCGGCTTCAATAAAAATTGAAGCGTAAGACTGATTGTCTAAAATAGAAATCCCACTCATAAAAGTATTATTTAAAATAGATTGAACTAAGCTTTCTGTATGATTTTCTGAGTATTCAAGACTTTCAAATTGAAAAATGTACTTTTCAGTTAAAAAGTTTCTAGGATCCATATAATAAGCGGTGGCTTCAAAATTAGGGTAATACCAACCTTTATCGTTACCAAATTGAACAGGATTTCCATCACCATTTAATTCGTAGCATCCGTTTGGTCCTTGAATGGCTCCTACTATTTTTTCTGTATTTACAGCAAAGGTAAAATCTTCATTAGTGTTTAAAGCTTTAAATTTCCAATTCGGATGAAGGGTATGCAATTTTCTTAAATAGGGTTTATAGGATTCTGGGAACTCTTTTATTTTTTCTTCAAAGTCAGGATCGGTTATCGCGTCTTGTTTTTCTACGGTAGTTATGTTTCCTCCTGGACGATCGTATTTTTCTTGCATGTTATTAAAAATCGGTAGACTAAATTCAAATGGTAAATCTAAAAAACCATTTTTATTGTAAGCATTATAGGTTGTGACTGATTCACTTGATGGAGCGGTAATATTTGCCATGTACTGATGATTGTACATATTGTTTGTACTGGGATTCACATTGTATTTTTTTAAATAACTCGTAAATTGACCTTGAGCGATATAGGAACCACTGATGTAAATTCCTCCTCCTACAATGGATTTTTTTGGACTTGTCCATGGTCGCTCGTAAACATCATGATTACCGATTTTTACTCCTGCCGCACAGACATAACCTGTATACCCTTTATAAGTCGCTTTATAAAAACCTGTTGTGCACCCTGATGTTGGAGCGGTTCTTTCTGTTCCTAACAATGTAATGATGTCTCCTGTAGAAAAATGAACTAATTTTTGATTGTTTAACGTATCTGTTGTGGGTCTCGTTCTTAAATATTGCGTTTCATTTAAAATGGTTCCAATGATTAATTCTTCGGCATGTACGTTTGCTTTAAAAGGAAAGAGTGAAGAAAATGATAAAGCAATAATTAGATTTATATTTAAAATTTTTTTTATTGTTTTTTTCATTTTTCTCCCTCCTATTGTCTTTATTATTATATCATTGAAATAGGAAAAAACAAAATTTATTGTCGTTTTTTTGTCAGTCTTTTGTCAATGCATTTCTTTCATTTTATTCTTCTTTTTTATTTTTATTTAAAAGAGGTAATAAAGAAATAAATGTTGAAACCATGGGCTTGTTTAAGATATGACCAGAAAATAAAGAAATAAAGAGGAATAAGAATAAGCTAAGTTGATAGATGCCTTTTAACTTACTTTTTCTAATGCTTAGAATCATAAAAAGCAACCAAATAAGAAATCCGATGATTCCAATAGAATAGAAAATATCTAAAACGTCAATTTCAATGTCTTTTATTTGATTTATTTTAGTTATTCCTATACCAAAAAGTTTTTCTTTTAATTCTCTTTCTTTATAATAACTGTGGACATTTTTAAAAAAACTTAGTCTAGTTGAAAAAATCACTTTATCAATTGTATCTATGGAAACAAAGTCTTTCATCGAATGAATCTGGTAATAATTTAAAGTTACTTTAAAATTTTTATATACTGGTGTTTTGGGTATAAGAAGACTACTGGTTAAAAGGAAAAGACCTATGGAAAGAATAATCAGACTCTTTCTTTTTTTAGAGAAGGATTGAACATTTTTCTTTAAGCTTTTTAGGATAAAAAGAGTAAAAACAAGACCTATTCCTAAAAATAAAGTTTTTGTTCCTACTAATACCATTACTATCACTATTTCTAAGAAAAAAAAGAGTTTTAAAAAAAGTTTTTTCTTGGATAAAACGTATTTTAAAACAATTGGTAATAAACCAATAAAAATAGCGCTTAGTTCATTTCCACCGTAAAAAAAGCCTAAGTACCCTTCTTTGTTTTCATAAGTTATATTAAAGCCTAGATTAAATATATATGGAATGATAATTAAATTCATATACATCATATAAATACTAAAAATTAATTTTTCATTTATCTTTTGATTGTCATAACGGTTAAAAAAAAGAAATAAAATTGGTAAATAGAATATTTTTATTAAATTAAAGGCTTCACTTAAAAGTGAAGAATTGGTTAAACTGTAAAAATAGAGGAGTTCTATGGCTATATAAATCATTAAGCTATACACTACTTTTCTTTCTTGCTTTTTAAAAAATAAATAGAAAATCGTAAAACAAAAAAAGAATCCTCTTATCAAAAGACCAATGGATACGCTCCAATTGTTTCGTATTCCTATGGAAGTGGCTACATCTAAAAAAGGTTGTAAAATCAAAAAAATAATTATAAATTTGTCTAATTTTTTTTGCATAGTAAACACCTTTTTTAATTGTATCATTAAAGTTAAAAATTTGTAAATGCTTTTGCGTAATCTTTAAGTTGTCAATTGGACGTCAATCAAAATCATTACTTGTAATCTACCTTTACTTTTTATATAATTGTAGATAATAGAGAAAGGAAGTAGACATGAAGGTATTATTTAGAAAATTAAAAAGAACCAATAAATTTGGGAAAGCGATTTACTTACTTCTCAACCTACTTTATATTGTTCTTTACGTTTTATTTGTTAAGTCTATATTAAGTTTGGTAGGGATTGAAACAACGATTCGTATGGTTGTACTTGTTTTTTTCTCCCTATGGTTTTTCTTGTATTTACTTTTTGGTTTATCCACACTCATTGTAAAAAAATATAAAAAATTTGTTTTTTTAACGATTATAAGTCTCTTGTTATGCCTTGTGATGTTGTTTTCAAGCTTAGTTATCCATAAACTGTACAGTAAAATAGAAATGTTCACCAATCAAGAATATACCGTTTATACGACCAATTTAATTAGTTTAAAAGAAACAGAATTAAAGAGTACGAGTAAAATTGGCATGATTGACAATAATGAGGATATTGAAGGTTATGTTTTAGCGAATACCTTAAAGACTAAAGAAAATATTAAAGGTGAAATTAAATATTATGACGATTATTACATCATGTTAAATGCTTTATATAATAAAGAAATTGATGCTGTTTTTGTTTCTAGTAATTATGCGATTATTTTTGGAAGTGAAGCGGTGTTTGAACGTATTGGTGAGGAGACAAAAGTTCTTTATGAATACAGTGAAAAGTTAAAGACCAAGACGATTACTAGTAGTAATAAAAAATTAACTGAACCCTTCACTATTCTTTTAATGGGTGTTGATTCAGAGATTGATGGTTTAAATGCTAACGCGGCTTTTAATGGCGATACTTTAATGTTAATTACTTTTAATCCGAATACGCTAACAGCCACTATGTTTAGTATTCCAAGAGATACTTATGTTCCGATTGCTTGTAATCGAAATCGAAGTCATAAAATTAATTCTTCAGCGGCTTATGGAACAGAGTGTGTTATTAATACGGTTCAAAATTTAGTGGGAATTGATATTGATTATTATGCTAAGATTAATTTTAATGGAGTTATTGATCTTGTAAATGCTTTAGGTGGCTTAGATGTTGATGTCGAACCTCCTGATTATAAAAATTATATTAAGCAATATGGTGAAGGAAGACTTTGTGAAAGTAATGCCAATCGAAGTATGAAAGATTTGGTTTGTATGAATACAGGTCCACAACATTTAAATGGAGAACAAACCCTTGCTTATGCCAGAAATAGACATGGTTATTTAGCAAGTGACTTAGCCAGAAATAGACATCAACAACAAATTGTCGAAGCCTTGTCTAAAAAGCTTATGACGGTAAGTAGTTTTAGTGATTTTGAAAATCTTTTAGATGTAATTGGTAAAAATATTGCGACTAATTTGTCTACTACTCAAATTTTATCTTTTTATCAAACTTTAAAAAATATGCTTTTTGAAAGTTTAAAAGGTAATGATTTTATTACGATTCAAAAAACGTATTTAGAGGTTTATAATTTACCTGTTATGATTAGTGGTATGCAATTATCCGCTTTAGGTTATTATGAAAAGAGTTTAAAAGCGATAAAAGACGCTTTGGAAGTTAATTTAGGAATTAAAAAGGAAGAAATGATTAAAACTTTTGAGTATGATTATAATGAAGTTTATGAATCTCCTATTATTGGTAAAGGAATAAGAGGCGACAAAAATGAAACGACGGTTCCTAATTTAATTGGTAAGACGGTTAGTCAAGCAGAGGAATGGGCTAATCAAAATCATATTACTTTAATTAAAGAATTTGCTTGTAGTGATGGCATTCCTGGTCTTATTGGAAATCAAAATGTTTTAATTGGAACAAGTGTTAAAAGTATTAGTAGTATTACAATTACTATTAATGAAGCTTGCGACTCGAATGGACCTAATCAAAAACCTAATGAGGATGATGATGAAGATGAAAGTAATAAACCTGATATCGATTTACCACCAGGAGGTCCAAATGATGATAAACCTGGTTCTAATCCAGATGATTCGGGTACAGATCAAGATAATAATAATAATAATAATAATAATAATGGAAATGAAACCGATCCAGATGATACAAATGATAAACCTGAAATTCCTGTTCCAGGCACTCCTACCGAGGAAGAAAGTTAATCTTCCTTTTTTTTGGAAAAATTGATATGATGTTTAAGAGGGATAGAATGAAAAGTTATACAAAAAATCAGTTACAAAGACTTAGAATTGCATTAATTCTAAATAGTGATAAAAGAGTAAAATATATTTTAAAACATCACATTTTTAAAAGTGTTGGTGAGCATTTTTTTTTCCAACCCCGCTTTATTCCTTCTGATCCAAAACTCATTAAATTTCACAATAACGTTATTGTTACAAGCAATGTTACTTTTGTCACGCATGATGTTTTTCATTTAGGTTTAAATCATTTAAATCAAGGAGAATTTCTTTATCAAAATGGGTGCATTGAAATTATGGATAATGTATTTATTGGATGCAATACGACTATTCTTCCAAATGTTAAAATAGGCCCCAATGTGATCATTGGAGCTGGAAGTGTTATTGTTAATGATGTGGCTCCTAATACAGTTGTAGCTGGTAATCCAGCACGTGTTATTGGAACGTTTGATGCTTATGTTTTAAAAAGAAAAGAAATTAAAGCCCTTTATGATGAAGAAAGTTTATGGGAAAAATTTGAGCAAAACAAGAAGAATTTTTAAATTCTTTTTTTTATAAACAGAATTTATTTTTTATGTCTTTCTGAAAAAAGGTCCTATTAATCATTATTTATGTTTTAATAATAATTTGTTGTATTAAAATAAAAATACTATTGCCCTAGCCTAGTATAAGAAGCATTTCTAAGTCGTCAAACTACTCAATTTCATTAAAGTAAAATAGAGCTTACCTTTGCTAGTTAGAATAGAAATTAATAATACTTTCTCTAAAAATAAATAAAAGAAGAATAAAAAAGATTAATATCATAAAGGATTCAGGACTATAATTGTCTTCATGAGTTTTACCTTTAATTATAATCAAGCCTATTTCATCTAAAAATATCCCATTACTTATCGATAATAAATACATATTTGTATAAAAATTTGAGATTAAAAAAAGGATAATTGAAAACACGAATCCAAACATCCAATGATGTGTTCTAAAATTTTTTATAGTTGGGCTAGGTTTATTAAATTTATATACTAGTACTCTTGTGATTAGAATAGTTATCATCGTTATTAAAAAGTATTTGTCATATATAGTCATCGTATCACCAAGTTCATTTTAACATTATTTTTTATTATTTCATAGCTAAAAAAAGAACTATTGAATGATAGTACTACTACTTTGAGCATTTAAATCAAAGTCTGCAAATTCTTTTTTTAAAAACAAAGGATACGCTGCTGCTCCAATCATAGCGGCGTTATCAGTACAATATTTTATTTCTGGGATACTTAAATGCACCTTGTATTTATCTGCTATTTTCTGAATTTCATCTCTTAAATAGGAATTTGCGGCGACGCCTCCAGCAATAATCATATTTTTTATTTCTAAGTTTTTTAAGGCTAATTCGACTTTTCTTTTCAGTTCATCAATGGCCACTTCTTGAAAGCTACAGGCTAAGTCTTCTTTATTAATTTCTTTTCCTCTTTGATGTTCATTATGAACTAAGTTAATGATGCTTGATTTTAGACCACTAAAGCTAAAATTGTAGGTGTCATCGTTTACGGGTGTTGGTAATTGATAAGAGACTTTTCCAAACTTTGCTAATTTATCTATATTTGGCCCTCCAGGATATTTTAAATCTAAAACTCTTGCTACTTTATCGTAACATTCTCCAATCGCATCATCTAGAGTACTTCCTAATATTTGGAAATCATAGTCTTTTTTCATAAGTATTAAGTCCGTGTGTCCTCCACTTACGACAAGAGCTAATAGTGGGAAGTTTAAGGGTTCTTTTAAACTATTGGCGTAAATATGTCCAATGGTGTGATTTACTCCAATTAAAGGCTTTTTATACACAAGTGCCAAAGTTTTAGCAAATTCTACTCCAACAATTAAACTTCCTAAAAGGCCTGGTGAATACGTCACCGCAATCGCATCTATTTGATCCATCTTTAATTTACTTTTTTTCAAGGTTTCTTCTAAAATAATTGTTATATTTTCTGTATGCATACGAGAAGCAATTTCTGGTACTACTCCTCCATATTCAGCATGAGTATCCATTTGTGTTAAAACGGTACACGTTTCAACGGTAGAACCATTTTTTATAATCGCTATACTTGTTTCATCGCATGATGTTTCTATTGCTAGTATATAATTATCTTTCATTTTTTATTTCCCTCCCCATTAAATAGGCGTCTTCATTTTCATAATAATTTTTACGAGTATTAATAATTGAAAAATCAAATTTTTGATAGAGTTTAATGGCTGGTGTATTACTTTTTCTTACTTCTAAAGTAATCCATTTTATTTTTTCTTTTAATTCTGTAATTAAGTTATCCAATAAACAACTGGCAATTTTTTTATTACGATACGCTTCTTTTACGATAATGTCTACAATATCAATTGTATTTTCTAATTCGATATACATTAGAAAACCTACAATTTCAGAATCTATTTCATAGACAAGTATTTTTGTATATTTATCGTTTATGATTTTTTCTAAATCATTGGTTTTAGAAAAATTTGAAGCTATTTGATTTCCAAGTTCATAAATGATAGCACTATCTTCTATTTTAAAACTTCTAATCATTTTTGAACCTCTATTTTTTTTACATATAATGGATTAACTAAATGAGGGTTTGTAGGCTCTATTTTTTTGGCGTATTGGATTAGTTTTAAGTAATCGATTTCTTTTTGGTCTATGCCATTTATTTGGTCTTCTAATTGTTTATATTCACTATTTTTCAGATATTTATAATCCTCTATTAAATCATTTTCTTCATTAAATTTAGCTATAAATACTCCGTTTTTTTCTCTTTCTATTATTATGACCTCTTCGTGTTTAAAAGAAATGGCTTTTAATAGTAAACTTGATATCATTTTTATAGGAACATTTAAGGTAAATGCCAAGGTTTTAGCTATTGTTACACCAATTCGAATTCCTGTAAAAGAACCTGGACCGTTGCATACGATAATTTCATTTATATCGCTAATTGCTATTTTTGCTTCTTTTAAACTTTCAATCATTTTAGGCATGGTGTTCATGCTATGATTATAATTGCATTCCATTTCTTTATGAATGAGTTTTTCGTCATCTTTATAAATTATGATAATTATTTTATTGTAATGAGTATCTAAATATAAGGTATACATCTCTTTTTCTTCCTTTCAAAAGCCGAATTAAAAAGACTCTTAAATGAGTCTTATTATAACACATTTAGAGAACACTATCACATAAATCTTCGTAGTCTTTACCATGAGGTTCAAAAATTAATCTTCTAGTGTTTTCATCTATCACTTTAAATTTAATATCTAATCTTTCTTCTGGCAAACAATCACATATTAAGTCTGACCATTCAACAATTGATACACCGCCACGGTTAAAATATTCGTCAAAACCTACTGTTTCACAAGCGCCTTCTAGTCGATAGACGTCCATATGGTATAATGGTAACTCCCCATTTAAATATTCTTTTACTAAATTAAAAGTTGGAGACGTGACGTTTTCATCAATGCCTAAAGCCTGTGCAAAACCTTTAACAAAAACAGTTTTTCCACTTCCAAGTTCTCCTTCTAAGCATAGAACCATATTTGGAAATTTTTCACTTTCAATATTTTGGGCTAATTCCAATGTATCCTCTTCGCTTCTGGATGTGAATTTATAGTCCATATTTTATCACCTAAAAATATTATAACAAATCAACTTAATTGTATTCAATGTTTTTATATTAATAATTGACAATTTTTTCTAATCTCTTCTATTTAAGTATTTTAAAGGATGTAAAATAGATTTACGTTCAAAATGCTTGCTGGCTTCAGTCATTAAATCTTTTAATAAATCCATCATTAATTTTCTCTGCTTTTCATTCAATTTGGTAAACTCTTTTAATAATCCTGGAATTTTTCTTAGTTTTAATTTAATTAAATCTTCTACTGTTTCGATTTTATTTTTATCTAATAAATCAAAGAGGGTGTTTATAAACTCTTCCCGTTCTTTTTTTCCTATTTTTTGTAACCAATCCGTAATAGTCTGTTGAATTTTATTGCTTGTTTCATCCACTTTCTCTATTGTTATGAAATGATCTTTGTTTACTTGCCACGATAAAGCGTCGTGTTGCCAAATTCCTACTGTATTGCTTTTTACTACTTTGTATTGCCCTTTGTGGGTTAAGAGCATGCCTATTATTGATGTTTCTGGTAAAATAGTAGTGATTTTAGGAAGAATAGTTTGATAATTCGGTAAGGCTATAAATTCATCTAAAAAACCTGGTCCATCGTTATTATAGACTGCTTTAATTCTTTTTTGAATGTTTTTTTTACAAAATGTTGCAGAATAAACAGCTAAATTGCCTCCTTTTGAATGGCCACCGATATAAATTTTTCGATGTTTAAATTTTACATGATCATTGATAAAACTCAGTGCTGAAATTTGAGAGGGAACCGCATCCATATAGCTTAAATTAAAATCTTCTTTCCAACCAATTAAATACTTATCTGTTCCCTTAAAGGCAATATAAATTGTATTTAAATCCATTTCCACTATTAAAGCTGAAAATTGTTTCGATTCACTTTTACTCATTTCATTTACAAATTTAATGATGTTTAAATTTCCAAAACGTGTAGAATTTTGAAGTTGACGATAAAAATTAATTGGATTGGTTGATAAAGCAAATTCTTTTAAAATTTCTTTTTCTGTGTATTTTTTAAAATAGCCCTCTATTGCATCTTTCACTTTTATTTTTTTATCAGCAATTCCTTCTAAATTTAAATAGGCCAACTCTGATAGAATTAAGTTATCCACTTCATTAAAGGGATTTACTTTAAATGATAAATCTCCACGCCATTTTAAGTAATCTTCAATATTTGCCATTTTTTCCTCACTTTTTCTTTTTGTTCTATTATAACGCAAAATCTATTTTTTTTAATAAAAAAAGTCTCAATTAATTTTATGAAATTAAAATAAAAAAAAGCCAAATTTCTCTAATTTGCCCTTATTTTCGTCCATTAGATTTTTGTTCGATATATTGGTCTATTTGATCATAAGCTAAATCTAATAAATATATATCCTTGCCTTTAGGTCCCAAGCGATATCTATCATCTTTTACTTTATAAATACTCTGTAGACTATAGCCATCCATTAAAAAATCAAAAGATAAATCCGAAATTGGTGTTGCATAAACTTCCCCATCTAAACTAGTGAAACACTTGTATCCTTCTGGTAATTTTTCTCCTTCATTAAAGTTAACTAAGGCATAATACTCTCCTTTTTTTAGATGTTGTTTCGCCTTTTCTAAACTTATATAACCTTTTATAAAAATGTTACTTGTTCTTTTGTCATCGTTATAATAAAAATCTTGATTTGTATCTTTTTCAAAAATTTCATCGTAATCCATATTAGCACCTTCCAAATAAAGTATAACCTATTAAATTATAATTTAAAAGCAAAAAAAAATAGGCAACTCCCTATCTTCGCTTACACTATTGTCGGCGTATCAGTGCTTAACTTCTCTGTTCGGTATGGGAAGAGGTGTATCCACTGAGCTATCGTCACCTATAAAGGATTTTGTCCTTTAAAAACAAGATAATGCATTCATCTAATTAAATAAATAAGTTAAATCCTCGATCTATTAGTACTAGTCAGCTCAACGTATCGCTACGCTTCCACCTCTAGCCTATCAACGTTGTAGTCTACAACGGATCTTACTTCACGAAGAATGGGAAAATTCATCTTGGAGGAGGCTTCCCGCTTAGATGCTTTCAGCGGTTATCCCGTCCATACATAGCTACTCTGCACTGCAACTGGCGTTACAACAGATACACCATTGGTATGTCCATTCCGGTCCTCTCGTACTAGGAACAGCTCTCCTCAATTTTCCTACGCCCACGATAGATAGGGACCGAACTGTCTCACGACGTTCTGAACCCAGCTCGCGTGCCACTTT
>CAJTYF010000042.1 GCA_910583945.1 uncultured Bacilli bacterium | reverse complement strand
TGGTGTGAGAGGGAAAAGCGTTCAATATTTATTGAAAAGTTTTCTCTACTCGATTTTGCAATCCCCTTTGGCTCAAACCATAACAAAAAAACGGTTGTTAGATTAAATATTGATTTTAGTAAAGAGTTGTGTAAAATCATATTCTTGAATTTCAAAACTAGTGCCTCGATCGTGGATTTCGCCTGTTCTAGGCCCTTCCCGAAAAACGCCTATTTTAAATGTTATTCTAATAATACCTTGCTCCACTAAATGCATGAAAATATCAAAACTTTTTAATTTATAAAATTGAATAGCGTAATAGTTGTAATAATCTATTTGATCTTGCGTTTTAGTCCATGCTTTTATAAAAGCTAAATATTTCAATTTTCTTTCTAACTTCTCTTTAATTAAATCAAATTCCCAATAAACGCTTTGTTCAAGAAAGTGCATATCTTTATCGCAAATGACTAAATAAATTTTTTTATTTTCATAATCTACTTTAAGTTTGAATAAAAATCGATTGGCAACAAAAGTAGGCATATTTCCCTGTATAGAAAAAGCTAATACTTTACATTCTTTTTTAACTTTATCTGAATAACCATAGGTGTGACATAATCTTTTAATTTCAAAATCAGTTTTACCTTTTGGTGTGGCATGAAAAAGATGAATATAACTTTTAGAATAGCCTCTTTTTGTTTTGATTTCAATTCCGTTATAATCGGGAGTTTCTAGTGTATCTTCTTTTTTGCCAATTAAGTCTTCAAACGTTTTTCCAATTCCAGAATACCCTTTTCGAGAAGATTGAACATACCCGAGATTTTTGATTCTTTCAAATTTTTGTTTTAAAAGCAACAGTTCTTTTTCCATAACTTTTTTCTCCTTTCTAAGGGACTTAGTATAAAGGTTTTAATTGTACTATTTGTCGAAATACATCGATTACCAATAATAAAAAGAAATTTGTGTATCTGTACAAGTAAAAATGAGAAAAGGTAAATGTGAGATGAAGGAAATTAAACCAAATGAAAAATCAAAGCAGAAAATAATTTTCCAAAATAAATTTTTTCAAAAAGAGTCTATATTCAAAAAAGAATTTAAATAAAACCCAGAACATATTATTGTATAAAACAAGAAAATAATATATAATAACTGTAGTTAGAAAATGGAGCGTTTTTATGGACTTTAAGATTTTGTATTTTTTAAATGATTTACATTGTGAAGCTTTAAATAAAATGATGATTTTTTTCACAAATTTAGGAGATGCAGGAATCGTTTGGATTCTATTAGCCATTGTTTTATTATGTTTTAAAAAAACAAGAAAATGCGGTCTGTTAATATTAATCGCTATGGGTATTGGGCTCATTATTGGAAATGGATTAATTAAAAATGTCGTAAAAAGAGCAAGACCTTGTTGGCTCGATTCCAGTATTCCATTATTAATCAAAAAGCCGTTAGATTACTCCTTTCCATCAGGGCATACGCTTGCGTCATTTGAAGCGTTTGTGATGATTTTTTTACACAACAAAAAATGGGGAATCGTATCAGGATTATTAGCGGTTTTAATTGCTTTTTCAAGATTGTATCTTTTTGTTCATTTTCCAACCGATGTTTTAGCAGGAGCCATCCTTGGAACAGTTATTTCGATTGTGACCTATAAAATGTATGATTATTTAATCCCTTATTTAAAAAAGAAAGAAGTCGTTTAAAATGAAAAAAGCAGTTAAAATTGTATCGCGTACTTTTGCGGTTTTAGGCATAACCTTAGGGTTCATTTTCTTAACCCTAATTATTATGATTAAAATGATATGTAGTAATATATCGGGAAGTGCAAAAGAACTGTTTGCCACCACTATGTTAGAAACAGGGCAATTAAAATTTGTTACAAAAATCTTTTTATCAAAAGAAGAAATTCAAAAGTTAGTGGATCAAAACTCTATGGCAACTATGAATACAGAAATGGATACCGATTTAATTCATACCGACAACAAAGAAGAGGATTTTGATAAGAACGGCATTCAATTAGAAGAAATATCTGGAAATACCTTTTTTGCTAAAATGTTAATCATAAATGACCCTTCAAGAATTAAACTGGCGACAACTTACCCTTGGGGTGAATACGGCGTAGAACTTGAAAAATTAGTAAAAGACAACGATGCTATCGCTGGAATTAATGGTGGGCTTTACTTATCAACTGGAAACAAAGGGGGAAAACCTCTTGGTGTAGTCGTTAAAAATGGCAAAATTGAATACAATCAACCGACAGGTTATCCAGGGCTTCATATCATTGGCTTTGACGAAACGCACATCTTAAGAATCATTAACATTGAAGGAAAAAATGCTTCTCAAGTAGAACAAATTGTGAAAGACGAAAAAATTATCGACGCGGTGACCTTTCAAGAAGAAAGTAGCGACGCCAACAACCATTTTGTTAAATTAATCATTAATGGAGAAGAACGTGGGGTAGATGGCAAAGGAAGTGGGGCGAACCCTCGTACCGCTATTGGTCAAAGAGCGGATGGTTCTGTTCTTTTATTAGTCACCGATGGCCGTGGAGCAAATGGTCACTTAGGAGCCACCGCAAAAGACTTAATTAAAATAATGAAAAAATATGGAGCAGTAAATGCCGCCAACTTGGACGGAGGAAGTTCATCAAGTATGTATTACAATGATAAATATGAAATGACGAGTGTCACCTTTTATTACGCCAATTCATCATGGAAGTTGCCTACAGGATTTATCGTTGAAAAAAGAAATTAGAAAGGAGTAGCCCGATGAAAGAAAATAAATTAAAACTAAAACTACAATTTAAAACCTTTTTAATTTTTTATAGCTGTCTTTTAGGGGTGATAATGATTGGCTTCCTTATCCATGTCTTGGATAGCTTAGTAAAATATGAAAAAAATCAAACCGATCATTTTATCAATAAAACTTTAGAAAATCTTTGTGAAAATGATTCATGTAAAATACAGGACTTGACTCAAATTGAAAAAAATCCTTTTGATAAAGATGCAAAAATGGACCTAGCTTTAAAAAATCTACTAGAAAACGCTGATTTAGACTTTGAAGAAAGTGAGAACAGTCAAGAAGAAAATCCAACCTATATCATAAAAGCAAACAACCAAGATATTTTAGAAATTCAATTAAAAAGTTCAAAAAAAATGAACCGTTTAGGACTTCTTTCTTTTTATATCTGGGATTCCGCTGATGTGAGAAGTAAAATTGATCAAGGATTTTACGTTTATAACATTACCGTTCCAAATAATTATAAAGTCTATTTAAACGATAAAGAATTGACACAAAATGAAATCAAGGAAGGAACACAAGACGAAGGATTATTAGAAATAGCAAAATACGTTTCCATTCCTTATAACGTTAAATATCAAATAGAAAATCTTTATTTTGAGCCAGAAATCAAAATTTTAGATGAAAACAATAACGAAATAAATTATGAAAAACATGGCTATACGATTGAGATAAAAAAAGAGTTTAAAAAAATCGAAACCTTAGAAGAGGCTGAAAAAGAAATCGAAAGTCTACCAGAAATCTTAGACATGGCTGAACAATGGAGTTTATTTTTAACCAATGACTTAAAAGGAACATTACATGGTTTTCATCAAATTAATGAATTTCTCATTGACGGATCAACCTTATCTAAATTTGCTAAAAATTGGGCGACAGGTATTGATATTACCTTTACAAGTAAACATACCTTTGACAACCCTATCTTTACTGGAGAAAAAGTAAACAACTTTGAAATTTATAATAAAGACGCATTTTCATGTGAAGTTTATTTAGAAAAAAATATGATTATCAAAGGAAGCAAACATCAAGACGTCATGCACGATCGCATGTATTTTGTAAAAACAGAAAAAGGATGGAAACTTGTAAACATGCAAGCCATTACGGGGTGAAAGGAAAAATGAAAGAAGTAGTAGTCATCATTCCAGCGTACAAACCAGACAAAAAAATCATGCGTGCGTTTATGGAAAAATTAGAAAAAAATTTTGAAAACATTGTTATTGTTGATGATGGAAGTGGAGAAGAGTATCAATCCTTTTTTCAAGAATATCAAAAAAAAGGCATCACCGTATTAAGAAACCATATAAATTTAGGAAAAGGGAGAGCCATTAAACACGCTTTCAATTATTGTTTAAACACTTATGAAAACATAGTAGGAACCATCACCGCAGATTGTGATGGACAACACAGTGTTGAAGACATAAAAAAATGTTGTCAAAACCTAATAAAAAATCCTGAAAGTTTAATTATTGGAACACGTAACTTTGATTTAGAAAACGTTCCTTTTAAAAGTCGGTATGGAAACAAAATAACTAGAAGCATGTTCTCTATTTTTGTTGGAATCAAAATTACAGACACCCAATCTGGATTAAGAGCCTTTGGAAAGAGTACGATGAAAAAATTTTTAGACGTAAGTGGAGAACGCTACGAATACGAAACCAATATGCTCATCGCTTGCAAAGAAAAAGAAATTAAAATAGAAGAAGTCCCAATAAAAACTATTTATATTGGTGAAAATGAAACCAGTCACTTTAATCCCATTCGTGATTCCATTTTAATTTATAAACTATTCCTAAAATACATTATGGCTTCTTTAAGTTCCTTTTTAGTAGATATCCTTTTATTTACCATCTTCTTAAAACTTTTACCTGAAATAAATAAAGGAATCGTGACGAGTATTGTTTTATCAAGTATCCTTGCCCGTATAGTTTCATCTTTGTATAATTTTAAGATCAATGAAAAAATGGTATTTAAAAATAAAAGTAAAAACAGTATAATCAAATATTTTGTTTTAGTCGTCATTCAAATGTTTTTTTCCGCTTATTTAGTCTCAGGCTTATTTAGTCTTACCCATATCAATTCAACCTTATTAAAAATAATGGTAGATTTAGTTATTTTTATTATAAACTTTATCATTCAAAGAGAATGGGTTTTTAAAAATAATTAAAAAAGATTGAAATTATTAAAAGAGTTTAATATAATAAGAAAAAAGTGTTGAAAAAAGAGTAGTAATAAATAATCGATTCCTATAGAGAGTTCATGGTTGGTGGAAATGAATGAATCGAAGTTATGAACTTGCTTTTGGAACTTTTGGGTCATCGCCGTTATCCGATGATTAAAGCTAGTTTAAACTAGGAATTAAGGTGGTACCACGGCTATTTCGTCCTTAAAAACGAAATGGTCTTTTTTATTTTAGAAAGGGTGAATCATGATGGAATTAAAAAGTCCAGCGTTCTTAATCTATTTCTTTTTTGTCCTCTATCTCTTATTTTTTTTAATCTTTTACTTAACCAATTTGAAAAAAGTAAAAAGCAAAAAATATGAGAACCTTCGAGAAATAAACGACATTGCAAAAAGATTTAAAATAGATAAAAAGGAAATAAATTATAAAAAAGAAATTGTCCATGTGGCTTTAATCAATGGCTTTATCGTTTCAAGTGTAGGGGTGTTTGTGACTTACTTAGAAATACCAAGTGCTTTTCAGTTAGCTTTAGGTTTTATCCTCTTATTAGCACTCACGTATTCCTTATATGAAATGTATGGACGATTTTTAAAAAGAAAGGTGAATACAAAATGAATTATAAAAAAATAGAAAAAAAATGGCAAGATTTTTGGGAAGAGAAAGAAGTATTCAAAGCCATCGACTTTGATCCTAAACCTCCTTATTACATTTTAGTAGAGTTTCCTTATCCCAGTGGAGCAGGATTGCATGTCGGGCATGTAAGAAGTTACACCGCCCAAGACGCGATAGCAAGACTTAAAAGAATGCAAGGGTATAATGTGCTATTTCCTATGGGATGGGACGCCTTTGGTGCGCCCGCTGAACGTTACGCAATAAGAAATCACATTCATCCTAAAGAAGCAGTAAAAGAAAACGTCAAAACCTTTAAAGGACAAATGAAAAAATTAGGTTTTTCCTTCGATTGGAGTCGTGAATTTTCAACCACCGATCCAGATTATTACAAATGGACTCAATGGCAATTTTTACAATTTTATAAACAGGGTATGGCCTATAAAGATACCATTCCCGTCAACTGGTGTCCAGTATGTAAAAGCGTCTTATCCAATGAAGATGCCGCTGGAGGTGTTTGTGAGCAATGTGGAGCAAGAGTAGAACAAAAAGAAAAAAGTCAATGGATGCTACGCATGAGTGATTACGCCGAAGACTTACTAAAAGGGCTTGACGACACCCATTTTGCTGAGAAAGTAAAATTAGGTCAAATCAATTGGATTGGGAAAAGTTCAGGTGTAGAGTTAGACGTAGAAATCGTTGGAGGTGGAAAGTTTTCCATCTTTACCACCTGTATTGAAACCATTTACGGCATCACTTTCTTTGTCATCGCTCCCGATGGAAAATTAATCAAAGAATTAATGCCTCGAGTTTTAAATAAAGATGAAGTCGAAGCTTATATGGCTGAAACCACTAAAAAGTCAACGATGGATCGTACAGAACTTAATAAAGGTAAAACGGGTTGTTTAGTCGAAGGAATAAAAGCTATCCATCCCTTAACAGGAAAAGAAGTGCCCATTTATCTAGGAGACTTTGTTTTGGGAGATTATGGTACAGGTGCTGTGATGGCGGTTCCTTCTCATGACGAAAGAGATTTTGAATACGCCAAAGCTCATAATATTGAAATGATTCAAGTGATTGATGGTCAAGAAACCAAAGAACAGGCTTTTGAAAAGAAAGACTATACAACCCAAAATTGTCACTTAATCAATTCAGAAGAATTTACTGGAATGACCGTTTTAGAAGCCAAAGAAAAAATAACCGAAAAATTAGTAAACGAGGGAATAGCTCGTACCGTAAACAATTACAAAATGCGTGATTGGATTTTCTCAAGACAAAGATTCTGGGGAGAACCGATTCCTATGATTAACTGTCCAAAATGTGGTTGGGTCCCAATGAATGAAAACGATTTACCCTTATTACTTCCTGATGTTGCGGAATATGAACCCACCGAAGATGGAGAATCGCCACTTGCTAAAATTACAGAATGGGTCAATTGCAAATGTCCTAAATGTGGTGAGGACGCAAAAAGAGAAACCGATACCATGCCAAATTGGGCCGGTTCAAGCTGGTACTTCCTAAGATATATGGATGCTCATAATGATAAAGAATTTGTCAACATGGATAAAATGAAATATTGGGGGTGTGTGAATTGGTATAACGGTGGAATGGAACACACCGCTAGACATTTACTTTATGCTAGATTTTGGGTGCAAATGCTTCATAATTTTGGTCTAGCCCCTAAAAGTGAAATGATTGACATCCGTGTTTCTCATGGAATGATTTTAGGAAACAACAATGAAAAAATGAGCAAATCTAAAGGAAACGTTATTAACCCCGATGATATTGTGGAAGAGTATGGAGCAGATACTCTAAGAGTTTATGAAATGTTTATTGGGGATTACCAACAGGATGCTTCTTGGAGTACCGATTCCTTAAAAGGATGCAAGCGTTTTATCGAACGTATTCAAAAAATAGGGGAGAAACTAAACAATCAAAAAGGATACACCAATGATGTCTTAGCTCATAAAACAATAAAAAAAGTATCCAACGATTTAGTAACACTAAAATACAATACCGCTGTCTCTTCGTTAATGATTTTACTAAATGAATACGAGGATTCCAAAAATGGCATCACCCGTGACGATTATCGATTACTATTAATCTTATTAAATCCAATTGCTCCTCACATCACCGAAGAACTAAACGAACAATACCAATTAGGAGACCCTTTATGTATCTCAACATGGCCAGAATTTGATGAAAAGAAAATCGTAAAAGAAGAAATAACCATCGGGGTACAAGTAAATGGGAAATTAAGAGGAACCATTAAAACAAAACAAGATGAAACAGAAGAACAAGTAAAAGAAAAAGCCCTAAACGAAGAAAATGTTAAGAAAAATCTTGAAAATTTAGAAGTGGTAAAAATAATAGTTGTTCCAAATCGTATTGTAAATATTGTGGCAAAATAAAAAGAATGGTGAAAAAGAAACCCATTTTTTTTAATCCCAAAATAAAGAATTATGTTAAAATACATAAAAAGAAGTGACCAAATATGAAAAAAACAATCTTTTTGTTCATCCTTATCTTTTGTTTTTTAAGTAAAATCAATGCTTCAGAAGTAACCATTAAAAGCACCATTTTAGTAAATAATCAAAAAGAAGACAAACTGATGGATAAAAAAGAAGACACGTATAGAACTCTAAATGAAAACGACACGATAACTATTAAGGGTGAAGAGATTTATGGTTTATACATCATTTATGAAAAAGAAGCGAGTCAGGGATACATTAAAAATGAAACAAAAAGTAAGCCAATAGGAACCCAATCCTTTTTACATGAATACATAGATATTCAAAAGACAATTGGAATTTCGAATATCGTTACTTTAAACTATTCAAAAAAAGTAAACCTTGCTGAAATTTATGTTTTGGAAAAAGAAGAAATCCCTCCATTTGTGGAAAAGTGGAACCCTCCGTTAGATAAAACCGATATGCTTTTATTTTCTACCCATAGTGATGATGAACACCTTTTCTTCGCTGGACTCATTCCGACTTACATTGATCAAGGCCACACGATTCAAATTGTTTATATGACCTGTCATGAAAAAGAGCCTAAAAGATTTCATGAAGCCTTGCATGGTCTTTATAAAAGTGGGATTAGAAACTATCCAATAATCGGTAAGGTCCCCGATGAAAAATCTTATACCCTAGAAGAAGCCATAAAAAAATTAGAAAAAAGAAACAGGACTTTAAATCAACTTTTAGCCTTTCAAACCGAAATGATAAGAAGATTTAAACCAAAGGTTATCGTCGGTCATGATGAGTTAGGAGAATACGGGCATGGTCAGCACATGTTGAACACCTATAGTTTAAAACAAGTTTTAGATAAAACCCATGACGCTGATTTTTTTCCAGATTCTTATAAAAAATATGGAGGATGGGAAGTACCAAAAACCTATTTTCATTCTTATACTAAAAATAAAATCATCTTAAACTTTGATCTTCCGCTAAATCATTTTGATGGAAAAACCGCTTTTAACGTTTCAAAAGAAAGTTTTGAAGAACACAAAAGTCAAATCGGAAAAAGATTCTACAATTGGATATATAAGGACTATCAAAAAGCAACGGAAATCGAAAAATATACCCCGACGGAATGGGGTTTATATAAAACAACAGTCGGAGAAGATCAACTAAAGAATGACTTATTTGAAAATATAGATACGAAACCCGAAAAAGAAATCAATAAAAAATTTTTTTTAACGCCTACTAAAAAAATAATATTTTTATTAATCAGTATCATAATTTTAGTGAGAATAAAACGAATATTGACTCTAAAGAAACTCTAGATTACAATGGACTAAAAGGAGTAGCAAATGAAAGAATTTAAATGGTTTAAAAAAGATGAAAATAGAGAAATAACAGGTCTTATTTTAGAACCCAAAAAGGCTTGTAAAGGGGTTGTAATTCTTGCCCACGGTATGGCTGAAAATAAAGAAAGATACTTGAATTTTATGGGATTTTTAGCTCAAAAGGGTTACATAGGGATTATTTATGATCATAAAGGTCATGGCATCAATACGCCTGATGAAGAATTAGGTTACTTTGGAAAAAATAAGGAAATACTCACTCTTGATTTAGTAGAAGTCGTAAACTATTTTAAAGAACAATATCAAAACGTCCCCATAAATATTCTAGGGCATAGTATGGGCTCTTTAGTCGTTCGTCAATTCCTTCAAAACCATGATCATCAAATCAACAAATGCATTGTTTGTGGACCACCTACCTATAATCCCTTTTCCTTTTTAGGAAATTTAATAGCTTCAATTCTAACGATTTTTCATGGAGAAAGACACAGAAGTCAAGTTTTAAATCAATTAGTATTTGGATCTTATAATAAAAAAAATACTCTTGAAAATGCATGGATTTGTAGCGATGAAAAAGTAGTAAAAGCTTATAATGAGAGCAATCGATGTGGCTTTATCTTTACCATTAATGGTTTTAAAATGCTGTTTTCATTAATGACTTCTGTATTTAAAAGAAAAAATTATAAAATGGCTCATCCTAATCTTCCTTTATTGATTATCGGAGGGGAAGAGGATAAAGTGATTGGAGGAAAAAAGAAATTTAATCATCTCATTCAATTTTTGAAAAAATGTGGTTATCAAAACATCCAAACAAAATTATATAAAAATAAAAGGCATGAATTACTAAATGAGGTTGGAAAAGAAGAAGTTTTTCAAGACATACTAAATTTTTTAGATGAATAAGAAAAAAGGATAAAAAAACATTTTTTTAATATGAAGGACCCTATTCGACAAAAAATGAACCACTTTTCTTTTAGGATAATCAACTTGAAAGGAGAGAAAAAAATAAAAATAGGAATCAAACAATTGTTTGATAATTTTATTGACAAACCATTTTTTCTATAATAAAATGGATACAGAAACAGAATAGGAGAAAAAAATGAAAACAACAAAAGATGTAAAAGACAAAGATAAAGCTTTAGAACAAGTTCTAGCGGATATAGAAAAACAATTTGGTAAAGGAGCCATCATGAAACTTGGAGAAGATTCTCACATGGAAATCGATGTTACCAGTAGCGGTTCTTTAACTTTAGATGTTGCTTTAGGTGTAGGAGGCTATCCTAAAGGAAGAATTGTTGAAATCTATGGACCTGAATCATCAGGTAAAACCACTTTTGCTTTGCAAGCCATTGCTGAAGTTCAAAAAAATGGCGGAAGAGCAGCATTCATAGATGCCGAACACGCTTTAGATCCGGTATACGCTAAAAATTTAGGTGTCGACTTAAACGAACTTTTATTATCTCAACCCGATACAGGAGAGCAAGCCTTAGAAATTTGTGAAGCTTTAGTAAGAAGTGAAGCCGTAAATATTATTGTCATTGACTCCGTTGCAGCGTTAGTTCCTCAAGCCGAAATCGATGGCGAAATGGGAGACAGTCATGTGGGACTTCAAGCAAGATTAATGAGTCAAGCCCTTAGAAAACTATCAGGGACCATTAATAAAACGAAAACAACAGCTATTTTTATTAATCAATTAAGAGAAAAAGTAGGAGTCATGTTCGGAAATCCTGAAACCACTCCAGGCGGAAGAGCCCTTAAATTTTACTCAACCATTCGTTTGGATGTTCGTCGTGGGGAACAAATTAAAAACGGTGACCAAGTTTTAGGGAACAAAACAACCATTAAAGTTGTAAAAAATAAAGTAGCACCACCATTTAAAACCGCTGTAGTGGACATTATGTATGGCGAAGGTGTGAGTCGTGAAGGAGAAATCATTGACTTAGCAAGTGATTTAAACATTGTTGAAAAAAGTGGAGCATGGTATGCTTACAATGGTGAAAAAATAGGTCAAGGAAAAGAAAATGTAAAAAATCTATTAAAAGAAAATAAAACACTTCGTGAAGAAATTGAACAAAAAGTTCGTGAGCACTACGGTTTTACCAAGAACACAGATAAAATCGAAACCAAAGAAGAATAATCTTCTTTTTTTCTTTTTGATTAGATGTTAAAGGGGAACAATAAGTTCATAAAACGGATTAAAAAGACATTATCATAAATTAATCATAAAAATTACTACAACCTTATTATAAATATTTGACATATTTAATTAATATGATAGAATAAATTTTATTCATAAAAATGAAAAGGGAGATTATTATGGAATCACTAGGATTTGAGTATAAAAATTTATTAGAGTTAAGAAAAATGCAAGTCAATGAATTGGAAAAATATTATTTAGAAATGCGTAAATATGAATATGATAACCATATTCCATTAAAAAATATAGAATTAAGAAAAAAAATACATAATATATTATTGACATTAATAAAAATAGATCGAATTCTTTCAAAAGAAGAATTATATATTATTGGGGACAAAAGATTGGAAAAAAGAAACGTTCCAAGAATTTATGCTTGCACGCATATTGGCGGAAACGATGCTCAAAGAACTTTTGAGGCAATTGAAGAACATGCTTATCTTTTTATAGCGGATTTAAAAGGTCTATATAAAGATTTAACAGGAAAAATATTATTTTTAAATGGAGCGATTTGTTTAGAAACGAACGATGAAGAAGATAGACATATTGCCTATGAAAGAGCAATAGAGGTTCTTTCCAAAAATACTAATCTTTTAATTTACCCTGAGGGTTGCTGGAATTTAACTGAAAACTATTTAACTTTGCCATTGTACACTGGTGCTGTTAAAATGGCGTATGAAACAGGAGCCGATATCATACCAGTGGCTATAGAACAATATAATAACCAGTTCTTCGTAAATATTGGCAAAAATATAAGATGGCATTCTAAATACAGTAAACAAATTATAGGAATGAATGACTTGCTTCGTAGTAGACTGGCTACCTTAAAATATGAAATATTTGCCAGTAGAGGAATATATAAACGTAATACCATTACAGATAGGATAAAAGAAAACTTTGTTCCAGATATTATAAAAAGATGCCCTTATGAATTTACTAAAGAAGATGCTTACGAAACAATGTATAGAAATGAAACCGCTCCATTTATTGCTGAACAATTAAAAATAGATGAAGAATTTATTAAAGTTTTAGAGGAAAAAGACTGTATTAGAAAATTAAAAAAAGCTTCTTAAACAATAGTTTTTTTGTTTAAAATTTGCTAAACTAGTATTAGTAAATTAGAGGTGACTAAAAATGGTAAATATGTTACTTCCCATAGCTGGGGTATTTTTAGCAACTTTTTTAGTGATATTATTTTTTTCCAAAAAGTATGATTATAATAAAGAAACAAAAATCTATACCAAAATGCTTATTGTAAACTTCATGTATAGTCTTACTTGCATTATAGGCTATTTATACGCTAAAAGTATTGGAAACGAAATCGTTATTGGATATATTCAAAAATTTTATATGCTGACTATGTTACTATTAATTGTGTATATCTTAATCTATAATTTGAACTTGTTAAATTTTTCCATACAAAACATATTTAGGAATTTAATTTGGATGATTTATGCCGTATTTGGAAGTTTAACAATCATTTTGCCAATTCAGGTTATAAATTATGATGACATATTAGATGGAGGAGGTTTAGCTTATAATATTGTTATTTTAGCTACTATCTTTTATTTTTTATGTATTGTTATTTCATGTATATATTTCCTAATAAAAAATAAAAGGGCATTTTCCAAAGATATTCCATTTATAACTTTAATTTTATTATATTTAATAGGGCTATTTGTTCGAAAATATTTTTCATCCATTATGTTCGAAAATTTCTTTTTCTCTTTTATGCTTTTAATTATGTATCATACAATTGAAAATCCAGATGTGAAAATGTTAAATGAAATAACTTTAGCCAAAAATGAATTAGAACAAGCCAATCAAATAAAAAGTGATTTTATATCTAGTATGA
>CAJTYF010000041.1 GCA_910583945.1 uncultured Bacilli bacterium | reverse complement strand
TAATTTTTTTGATTCCTTATTAAAGCCCCGAAATCTTGTTACGGGGTAGTTTACATTTTTTGCTTATTGATTCTGTTATTCTAATAAAGAAATGATATAAGGTGAATATTTTTATTGACTATTTGTCTTAAAGGGAAGAATTCCTGATTTTGGTTACGATATTAAATTATTAAGTGTTGTAGTAGATGATAAAAAAAGTGAAAGTATTCCAGAAAGAGGGTTATATAAAACAAATGTGCACTGTACAAATGGAACATTTGGGGAATGGGATTATAACAATTGGAACTTAGTGTTAAACAATGTCAGCAGTGAATCAAAATGCAACGTCGAGTTTACAAGTGGATTAAGTGAAGAAGAATACAATAAATACATTGAAGCAGGAAAAGCGTTACATAGAAATACGTATCGAGGAAAAGATATTACAGAATATTATAATGATGGAAGTTTATATACAAGAATATCAAATGGAAGTTTTGAAGACATCTATGTCGGTGATTATATCATAGCGAATGAAGTGACATGGTTAATCGCAGATATTGATAATTATTTATATACAGGAGATACACCCCTTACGAAACATCATGCTACCATAATACCAGCAGAACCTTTAATAAATGCTCCTATGAATGATACAGATACGGCTGAAGGCGGTTATGCAAATAGTAAAATGGCAACCGAAACCTTACCTAGTCTAATAGCAGAAGATGGCATAATAGGAAAAACATTTGGAAGTCATATATTAGAATTTCGAAATTATCTTTCTAATAAAATAAGCGTAGATGCGTTGAATCAAAGTGGAGGAGCATGGAAAGGTGCAAGTAATAGTAGAGCATTTTATACAAGAAAGATAGATTTTATGAGTGAAGTAAACGTTTATGGAACAATTGACATATCATCTTCACTTTATGATACTGGATTAGATAATCAACAATATGCATTATTTCAGCTTAAACCGGAATTTAAATGTGGCTATGGGACTAAAAGATTTAGTACATGGTTAAAAGACGTTGCAGGTTATAATGGATTTGTTCATGCAAGTGGGTATGGCATGTCGGGCTTTTATAAAGCATCAGGAGAGAATATGGGAGTTCGCCCTCGCTTCTTAATTGGTTAAATTAAAAAAAGGTTCATTTTAATGTGAACCTTTTATGCTACTTTCTTAGCTTCTCTTGCACTGATTAAAACAGTTTTGCCATCGATCTTTTTCTTTTGTAAATTTGGTTTTTGACGTGATTTAACAGCATTACATGCTTTGCTTCTTAAATTTACAGTTAAAGGTTTCTTTTTTGATATATTTTTAGCCATTTTAGCACCTCCAAATTTCTTTTTTCTTTAAAATCTTATCATTAAATAGGAATTTAGTCAAATAGAAACACGTTTTTTACTCATAAATAATTAGTTCGTGTTGAGCACGAGTTACCGCAACATAATATAATCTTTTTTCTTCTTTTGTAAAAAAATGAGAAGCATTTTGATAAATGATAACCGCATCAAACTCTAAGCCTTTGGCTAAATAAGCGGGAATAATGACAAAATCGTGAATAAATTCATCGGTATTCGCGTCGACATTTGATAAAACATACTCTTTTTTTAATTCTTCGTATAGTTCTTTCGCTATTTCTTCATTTTTAACAATAATAGCAAGAGAAGGGTAGTTCTTTTTTAATTCATTAATATCCTTTTTTAAAGTTGTTCTGTTTTTTCTTATTCTTACAGGTTTGTTTGTGTTTTTTCGAATCGCGCATACATGATTCAAGTTCAGTATTTTATTGGCGTATTCTATAATTTCTTCTGTAGAACGATAGGTTTTGTTTAGTTCAACGTATTTTCCCTTAAAAAGAGAAAGAAGAGTTTCAAGACTTTCATAATGATAAAAAGGATTTAAGTTTTGATTGACATCTCCAAGAATTGTAAAACTTGCTTTTTTAAAGACTTTACTTAAAATTAGATATTGTAAGTAACTGTAATCTTGGGCTTCATCAATCACAATTTGTAAAATATTGGGTTCATAATAAAAACCTTCCAATAAGCCTTTTAAATAGATTAAAATTAAGGCATCGTCGTAATTGATTTCTTTGTTATGTAATCGTCTTATTTGACTCTCAGTTATTTCTTCTTTAAAAAATAGACTTTTATAAAACAGTTCTAGAATCATTTTATAATCTTTTTTAAATTCAAGTGCTTCCATTAGTAGTTTATGGTATACACTTTTTTTGTGTTTTTTTCCATTATAATTGTTTTCACTAAATTTTAGCGCCATGACTTCAATTCTTTCGAAAAAAGGTAAACTGTTAAAGCGTTCTTTAAATAATTCATTTAATTCTTCTTTAGAATACGTAAAGACTTTATTTTCAATGATGCCTTTTTTAAAACAAATAGTGTTTTCTAAATGGATGACAAAGTCTTCCATATCTTTAATAATTTGATCACTTTGTTTATATTTCATGATGTTTACATCTTCTATTTTGTTTAAATAATAATAGTTAAGGAAATGAGAATAGGATTCTACACTTTTATATTCTTTAATCCTTTTCTTTAAGTAGTCATGGAAAGTCGTTTGAAGGGTATTTTCTTCTCCTAAGTCAGGAAGAACATCAGAAATGTATTCTGTAAAAATGTTATTCGGAGAAAAAATCAAAACTTTATCACTGGTGAGGTTTTTGATTTTATAAAGAAGAAAAGCAATACGGTGAAGGGCTACAGAGGTTTTTCCACTTCCAGCTATTCCTTGAACGATTAAATTTTTATCTTTAGTATTTCGAATGACTTCATTTTGTTCTTGTTGAATGGTATTAACTATATTTTTCATTTTATCGTTGTTGTTACTTGCGAGTACTTCTTGTAATAAGTCATCATTAATGTTTAAGTGGTTATCAATCACTCTTAAAAGTTTTTGATTTTCAATTTTGTATTGTCTTTTGTTTTCTAAGTAGGTTTTTATTATTCCTTCTGGTGCTTCATAAAAACATTCTCCTTGTTCAAAATCATAAAAGATGCTAGAGATGGGAGCACGCCAGTCATAGATTAAGTGATCGAGATTATCATCGTAGAGATAAGTCATGCCAAGGTAGTAATGTTTTTTTTGATTGTTTTCTAGTAGGGTAATGGAAGCAAAATAAGGGCTGTCTTTAATTTTTAATAGTTTTTTATAATACGCGCTTTTATTTAATACTAATCCAGCTTCTAATTCATTATCTGTAATAATGGATGTTAATTCTTGCTTATCCATTCCGCTTTTGTTTTCCCAAGCGTATTTTCTGAATTCTTTAATTTCTTCTTCATTTTTAAAAATGTCTTTTTCTAAGGTTTCAATTTTTTCATTTAATAGTTTTAGTGTTTTGTCTAAATATTGTTTTTCTAGGGTTAATTCCGTTTCGTTCATAAATACCTCCTTTTTTGAGCGACAAAAAATCCCCGAAAATAATCTTTCGAGTTCTTCAAATTTTAATAGTTAGTTGTTTTTAAATAAAAAAGTCAAGTTCATTATAATATTGAAATAAAGTTCTTGTCAATTACTTTTTTTGGAAGATATTTACATAAATTTGATTTTTGCTCTTTATATGTTAGGATAACTGGCACGTAAAGGAAAAAGGTGAATTATGAGATTAGTAGATGTTGTTAATATTGGTTATTCAGAAAGTGCATTAACTGATTTAAGAAAAAATTTAAGTAAAGTGGTCTGTAATCCAAAATATCGAGAAAAAGAGTGATTTTATCGAATTTAAGAGAACAACTCGAAATTGAACAAAAAAAGTTAAATCAGTTCAGAAAGATGTTTCTAATATTTTAGACGTTTATTCTCAAAAAGTTGAAGATGAAAATTTTGGTATTTCAAAATGATAAAGATTAAAGAATGAATAAAATCATTCTTTTTTAATTGTTTATTTCTTTTATTTATATTAAAATTGTAAAAGAAAGAGGTTTTATTTATGTTCAAAGAAATCAAGAAGATGCTTTTTGGAAATTTTAAAACCCTTGTTACTTTTGAGGTGTTCTATAAACTTTCTTCTTTGTTTCTTTTTACGCCTTTATTCTTGAAGTTTTTTAATTTTATTATGAAGTTAAGAGGTTATGAGTATTTAACATATGAAAATCTAAAACTTTTTTTGATGCATCCTATTTCTTTTTTGATGCTCGTGTTATTGGTATTGTTCATTTTCGTTATTTCTATTTTTGATATTCATACTCTTCTTATTATTTTTGAAGCTTCAAAAAAGAATCAAAAGATAACGGTTTGGGAGGCTCTTCGTTTAGCAATTCCAAAATCTTTTGCTCTTTTTAAATTTAAAAATCTTCCTTTTTCCATTTTAGTGTTTTTTTTAATTTTGTTTTTAAATATGGGCTTGGCTACTAGTTTTATCAGTTCTATTTCTATTCCTGAATTTGTTCTTCATTTTATCCGTTCGCATTTAATTCTTAAATTTTTATTTGTAACGGGGAGTTTACTTCTATTATTTTTTTTATTTAAATATCTTTATGTGATTCATTATTATTTGTTTGAATCGTGTGATTTTAAAAAAGCTAAAGAAAAAAGTAGTTGTTTGTATTCTAATAGAGATTTTCTTTATCTTTCATTATTAGAATTGTTTATTTTTATTACTTATTTATTGTTTGTTTATGTAGGCATTTTAGTGATTTATTTTATTCATTCCTTTTTTACGAGTCTTTTAGTAGAGAGTGTTCTAATTACGGTGGTGACTCTTTTCATTTTATTTATCTTTTCTTTTTATTATATTTTTTCAATGCCTCTAGGTTTATCTTTTTTAAGTTTTCTTTTTTATCAGCATAAGAAGGAAAAGAAAGAACCTACTTATTCTTTAGAAATTAAGAGTAAAGAAGAGAAAGTCAATCATAAAAAAAGACGTTTTTTAATTCCCTTTTTTATGAGTTTGATTTTAGTAGGAAGTGGTACTATTTTTACGTATGAGCTTTTAAATGGGAATTATGATTTTGTTACTTTTGAGAAAAAGATTCTCGTAACGGCGCATCGTGGTGCTTCAAAAAATTTTAAAGAGAATACTATGGAAGCCTTTTTAGAAGCAAAACGTTTAGAAGCGGATTGGATTGAACTTGATTTACGTTGTACGAAAGATAAACAAGTGGTCGTTTTACATGATGCTTCTTTAAAAAGAACGTATGGAATCAATAAAAAAATAGCGGAAGTAAAGTATGAAGAGGTTCCAAACCTTCCTTTATTTAAAGACGTTCTTCACTGGGCTAAAGAGAACCAGGTAAAATTAAATGTTGAATTTAAAGCTTCAGGAGATTTTGATTATTTAGTTTACGAGGTGCTTCGCGAACTTCGTGTGGAAGATTATTTTTTTAATGTGGTTTTAGCAAGTTCTAATTACGAGGTATTAAAAATGATTAAAGCGTATGATGAGCATATAAAAACCGTTTATGTCTCTAGTTTTCTTTACGGAAATTTAGAGTCCTTAAAAGAAGCGGATGTTTTTAGTGTGAGTGAAACCAATCTTACGAAAAACTTGATTGAACAAGTGCATGAACAAGGAAAAGAAATTTATGTTTGGACCGTTAATAATAGTGAAAATATTCAAAAAATGAAAGAAATGGGTGTAGATAATGTGATAACGGATGATGTTGAACTCGTTAAAAAAATCCTTGCTGTTCCCAAAAAAAAGAATGTGTTAACTGACTCGATAAAATTCATCGAAAGTTTCATTCATTAAAAAAAATTGTGCTATAATGAAATAAAGATGGGGGAGTCTTTTTATGTATGTACCACTTAAAATAACCACCGATTATAGTTTACTTAAAAGTATGATAAAAATTGATGATTTGATGGCTTTTTTGATTAAAAAAGAGATTAAAAGCTGTGCTATTGTGGATGAAAATTTGTTTGGATGTATTGAGTTTTATCATAAGTGTCTTAAAAATCATATTCAGCCCATTGTAGGGATTTCTCTTTGCCTACAAGAAAATGAAGTCTATTTTTACGCTAAAAATTATCAAGGGTATCAAAATTTATTAAAACTAGAGTCTTTCTCACACCAAAAAGAATTAGAATTAAACGATTTGGAAGCTTTTAAAGATGAGGTGATGGTTATTCTTCCTTATACCTCTCGTTCTCTTTATTCGGATTTAAAAACATTTTTTGATGTTTATTTAGGCTATCAAAATGAAGCAGAAAAAAAGCAAGTTTTACTCATTAGTGAAAAAATTGTTTTTGTTCATAATATTTGTGCTTTATTTAAAGAAGATGTGGCGTATTTAGACTATTTAGAAATGATTGAAAAAGATATTAAAGTAGAGGATTATGAAAAAAAAGAAAGACCTTATGCGTACCTATTAGAGGATGTATTAAAAGAAGATGAACAAACGACTGTTGATTTTGCCAAACAAGTTGATTTAAAGATTCCTATGGATTTAAAACATATTCCTCCTTATAAGAATGAATTAGAGGATTCTTATCTTTTTTTGAAGAATTTAAGTTTAAAAGGATTAAAAAAAAGATTGAATGGAGAAGAAAATGACGACTATTTGAAACGATTGGATTATGAGTTAAGCGTTATTCAAAAGATGGGGTTTTGTGATTATATTCTTATTGTTTATGATTACGTTTTGTATGCGAAGAAAAAAAATATTTTTGTAGGGCCTGGAAGGGGAAGTGCCGCAGGGTCTTTGGTTTGTTATGTTTTGGGCATTACGGATATTGATCCCATTAAATATCATTTGTTGTTTGAGCGTTTTTTAAATCCTGAACGTATTACTATGCCCGATATTGATATTGATTTTGAAAATCGAAGAAGAGAAGAAATAATTGATTATATTACTGAACGTTATGGAAAAGAACAGGTAGCTTCGATTGTTTCCTTTTCGACGCTTAAAAGTAAACTGGTCTTAAAAGAAATTGGAAGAGTTTTAGCTATTACGAGTCCAAACTTTGAGAATTTATTAAAAGAAGTGTCTTCTAAGGTGACTTTAAAAGAAAATTTAGAGAAAGAGCGTGTAAAAAAACTTTTAAATGGGGATACTCAATTAAAAAAGATTTATCACTTGGCTTTAAAGTTAGAAGGACTTAAAAAGAATAGTAGTAAGCATGCGGCGGGAGTGGTTATTTCGGATGTGCCTTTATTATCTTTAATTCCTGTTATGGAAGAATATGATGGAAGTTTAACTACAGGCATAACTAAAGATTATTTAGAGGAATTAGGGTTATTAAAAATGGATTTGCTAGCGATTGAAAATTTAACGATGCTTTCCAATATTTTAGAGTTAATCTATAAAGAAAAAAAGATTAAAATAAATTTAAATAAGATTAATTTAGAAGATAAAGAAGTTTTGAATTTATTTTGTTCTGGCAATACAGAAGGGGTTTTTCAATTTGAAAGTGTAGGGATGAAAAGCTTTTTACAAAAATTAAAACCCAGATGTTTTACAGATTTAGTGGCGGCGATTGCGCTTTACCGACCAGGACCGATGGATAATATTAGTTCGTTTATAAGAAGAAAAGAAGGACAAGAAGAGGTACGTTATTTGCATCCAGATTTAATGCCTATTTTAAAGGAAACAGAAGGGATTATTGTTTATCAAGAACAGGTTATGCAACTTTTAGTGTTAATCGCGGATTATAGTTTTGCTGAAGCGGATTTAATTCGAAGAGCGATGAGTAAAAAAGAGCGCGAAGTGATTTTAAATGAGGAAGAACGTTTTATTAAACGAGCCATCAATAAAGGTTATACAGAAGCATTAGCTAAAGAATTATTCCAATTAATTCTTAAATTTGCGGATTATGGTTTTAATAAGTCGCATTCGGTTGCTTATGCACTCATTGGGTATTGGATGGCTTACTTAAAAGTGAAAACGAAAGCGTTTTTCTTAATTAATCTTCTTAATATGAGTATTGGAAGTGAACAGAAAACAAAAGAGTATTTAGTGGTAGCTAAACGCTATCGACTTCATTTGGTTCATCCTCATATTAATTTAAGTGAAGAGAACTATGTTTTAAACAATCAAGACCTTGTTTTGCCCTTATCGATTATAAAAGGAATTAATCCGATTACGATTACTCAGATTTTAGAAGAAAGGAAGAAAAATGGTCCTTTTCAAGATTATATTGATTTTGTGAGAAGAACGTTTAATAAAAATGTGAATCAACGGATTTTAGAACTTTTAATTGATGCCAATACGTTAAGAGAGTTTGGAAATATGACGACTCTAAAAGAAAATTTAGAGAATGTTTTTACGTTTGCGAAGTTATCAGAAGGGATTGATTCATCTTTGCTTTTAAAGCCTGTGATTAAAGAGTATCCAGACGATAGTGATTTATTGGCTTCAGAATTAAAGAGTTATGGTTTTTATATTACCAATCATCCCACCAGTATTTATACGGATTCAGGTCTTGTGAAATTGGAACATCTTAAAGATTTTTTTGATCGATACATTCGAGTGGTGGTGCTTGTTGAAAGTATTCGAGAAACCAAAACAAAAAAGGGAGAGGCGATGGCTTTTATTGAAGCCAGTGATGAAACCGGTAATGGGTTGTTTATTGTTTTTTCTAAACAAATGAATTTAATAGAAAATTTAAAAAAGCAAGAGGTGGTGGAGATACAAGGAAGAGTGACAAAACGTTTTGATACGTATCAAATGAATGTTAATAATATTATAAAGAAGTAGGTGTTTTATGGATGGGGATTTAAAACGATTTTTTGAAAGTATTGGTTATGCGTTTCAAGAAGAGATTTTTAAGAATACTAAAATTGTAAAGGTTCTTTATTTAAAAGAGAAAGATGTGTTTGAAGTTTATTTAGAAAGTCGATATCTTTTGCCTTTTTTAGAAGTTCAAACGATTCTACAGTTAGCTAGTAAGGGCATTAAACAAAAGAAAAAGTGTGTCGTTTATTTTAGCTATACGATTAAAACTTTAGATGATGTTTTGATTTATTTAAAAGAATTGATTCAAGAACTGATTAAAGAACGTCCTTCTTTAGTTAATTTGGTGGAGTCTAAAATAGAGATTGATGATGAAATTATAACACTAGAAGTAGCTTCTAAGTTAGAAGAAATGGAAATGATGAGGGTGAATAAGCGTTTAGAAAATCAACTTCATTTAATGGGACTAGGAGAGTTTAAAATTACAACGGTCGTGAATGAGGCGATGAATGCTTCTTTAAAAGAAGACTTAGAAAAAAATAGATTTGGTCAGTTGGATACAAAAGAAGTTATAGTCTATGAACATCAAGCGGTGGATAGTGATGCGATTACTCCTCTACATAATATTATGGGGATTATTGATCACGTGACGGTTGAGGCATATGTCTTTGGCGTGGAAGGCAAAGAGTTTGAAAAAACAAATTTAATTACTTTAAAAGTGAGTGATAAGACGGATAGTATTTTAGTTAAGATTTGGAAAAAACAAAAAGAGGATTATGAACAAGCTTTAGGTGATTTTAAAGAAAATAGCTGGTATCGCTTTAGTGGTAAAGTTGTTTATGATGAATTTTGTAAAGATTTGGTTTGTATGGTTCATAAATGGGAAATGATTCCAAGTAAAGAAGAGATGGTAACAGAAAAAACAGATTATCCAAGAGTGGAGTTGCATACCCATACCATGATGAGTGCGATGGATGGTGTGATTGATGCTAAAACGCTTGTGAAACATGCATATAAGATGGGCCAAAAAGCGATTGGTGTTGTGGATCATAACTGTTGTCAAGCTTTTCCGGATTTATTTCATGCGGTCGGGGATATTAATAAAGGTAAAGAAGAAAAAGATAAGTTTAAAGTCTTGTATGGAGCTGAAATGAACGTCGTAGCGGATGAAATTGATGTGATTACTAATTCAAAGACCTATAATTTTTTAAACGATACGTTTGTGGTTTTCGATACGGAGACAACGGGGTTGTATGCGGGTAAAGATACCATGATAGAAATTGGTGCGGTTAAAATTCAAAATGGTGAAATTTTAGATCGTTTTGATCAATTGATTGATCCTGGACGACCTATTCCTAGTAAGATTACAGAGATTACTTTTATAACGGATGAAATGGTAAAAGGGTGTCCAGATGAGGAAACGGTTACGAAACAATTTGTTGAATGGGTAGGAGATTTACCTCTTGTTGCTCATAATGCTAAATTCGATATTTCCATGATGCGTGCTGCTTTTAATAAATATCATTTAGGGGAGTTTTCTTATACGGTGATTGATACCATGGGACTTGCCAGAATTTTACATCCTGAATGGATGAATCATAAACTTTCAACTTTAACTAAAAAATTAGATGTGCCTTGGGATGAAGAGAAACACCATCGTGCAGATTATGATGCTGAAGGAACAGCGATTGCTTTTTATAAGATGAGTAAAGCGTTTGATGATCAAAATGTCAGTACAACCGATGACTTAATGGCAAGTTTTGATATTGAAAGTTTGATTAAGTTTGCTCGTCCTTTTCATGTGACACTTTTAGCTAAAAATCGCGAAGGGTTAAAAAATTTATTTAAAATTATTTCTATTGCCAATACGAAGTATTTGTATAAGAACGACGCACCTAAAATTCCAAGACAAGAAGTGGAACGCTTAAGAGAAGGGTTGCTTATTGGAAGTGCTTGTATTAATGGAGAAGTTTTTAAAGATTCTTTTAATAAAGAAGATGAAGAAATTGTAAATATGATGAGCTTTTATGATTATATTGAAGTTCAACCGACGAGCGCCTTTATTCATTTAATTGGAGAGGATAAAAAGTTTTTGACGGAAAAGGAAGCTCAAAATTATTTGAAAAGAATAGTTGATGTGGCTAAAACCGCTGGTAAAATGGTGGTGGCAACAGGAGATGTTCATAATTTAAAAAAAGAGGATAAAATTTATCGTGAGATTGTGGTGAATCAAAAATTCAATGGTAAATTGCATCCTTTAAATTATAAAGGGCAAGAGATTCCCAATATGTATTTAAAGACAACGGAAGAAATGATGGAAGATTTTAGCTTTTTAGGTGAAGCATTGAGTCAAGAGATTGTTGTAGAAAACACGAATAAAATTGCTTCGATGTGTGAAGAAATTGAGGTCATTATTGATACTCCTAATCCTTTTGCTCCGAAGATTCCAAAATCGGTTGAAACGATGACGGAACTCGTTTATGCACGGGCTGATGAACTTTATGGTCATCCTCTTCCTTTAAATATTGAAGAGCGTCTTGCAAAAGAACTTTATGGAGACGCTATTATTAAAGCTTGTCAAGAAGAGGAAGCGGATGAAAAGAAAGCTTTTGCTTTAGTCCATACCATTATAAATCAAGGTAAAGAAGCGGTTAAAGAGTGTGTGAAGAAACATTTAAGTCAAGAAGAAACCGAAGAGAAGAGTGAAGAAGAAATCGAAAAATTGGCTTATCAAAAATTAGGGGGTATTATCGGAGCGAATTATGATGTGATTTATTTAATTGCTCAAAAACTTGTTAAACATTCTAACGATGAAGGATTCTTAGTGGGGTCTAGAGGAAGTGTGGGGTCTTCTTTTGTTGCCAATATGATGGGGATTACGGAAGTGAATAGTTTACCCGCTCATTACCGTTGTCCTCATTGCAAGCATAGTGTGTTTAATGATGATGAGGGGGTCGCTTTAGGTGTTACTTACTCCTGTGGTTTTGATTTGCCTGATAAAAATTGTCCTTTGTGTCAAACAAAAATGGCTAAAGATGGGCATGATATTCCCTTTGCAACCTTTTTAGGGTTTAATGCGGATAAGGTGCCAGATATTGATCTTAATTTTTCAGATTTAAACCAAGCGAGTGCTCATGAATATACAAAAGTCTTGTTTGGTGTTGATAATGTTTATCGTGCGGGGACGATTGGTACCGTGGCTGAAAAAACAGCGGTGGGTTATGTCTTAGGGTATTGTGAAGCAAAAGGAATTTCGATGCGAAAGATTGAAACGGAACGTTTAGCGGTAGGGTGTACAGGTGTTAAAAGAACGACGGGTCAACATCCAGGAGGAATTGTTGTTATTCCGGATTATATGGAGGTTTATGATTTTACGCCTTTTCAATTTCCTTCTGATGATCCTTCTAAAGCTTGGCGTACGACTCATTTTGATTATCATGCTATTGATGCGGATGTTTTAAAATTGGATATTTTAGGGCATACCGATCCGACTCAGTTACGAATGATTCAAGATATTACGGGAGATGATGTAACAGAAGTGCCTTTAGATGATAAGGCAACGATGGCGCTTTTTACAGGAACCGATTCTTTAGGAGTTACTCCTGAACAGATTATGTGTGAGACGGGAACGCTTGGTGTGCCAGAGTTTGGAACAGGTTTTACGATTCAACTTGTTAAAGATGCAAAACCAACCACTTTTGCGGAACTTGTAAAAATTTCAGGATTAGCTCATGGAACGGATGTGTGGCTTGGTAATGCTCAAGAGTTAATTCGAAAAAATATTTGTCCATTCAAAGATGTTATTGGGTGTCGTGATGATATAATGGTTGAGTTGATGAATAAAGGTGTCCCTCCTATTAAAGCTTTTAAGATTATGGAGTTTGTTCGTAAAGGAAAAGCAAGTAAAAAGGCTATGCAAGAAGAATGGCAAGGATATGTTGAGATTTTGAAAGAGTATCAAATACCTGATTGGTATATTGAATCTTGTCAAAAAATAAAATATATGTTCCCAAAGGCTCATGCGGCGGCTTATGTTACGAGTGCTTTTCGTATAGCTTGGTATAAGGTTCATAAACCGATTGTGTATTATGGAACGTATTTTTCAACCCGATTTCAAGATTTTGATCCTGAAGTGATGACGAAAGGATATGAAGCAATAAAAGAAAAAATCATAGAAATCAAGGCACAAGAAAAGTTAAGCAATAAAGATGAGTCTTTATTAGAAACTTTAAAATTGGCTTTAGAAGCAACGGCTCGAGGTATAAAATTTAAAATGATTGATATTGAAAAAAGTGATGGTAAAAATTTTGTTATTGATTTTGAAGAAAATGCCTTATATATGCCTTTTTGTAGTTTAGAAGGACTTGGTGATTCTGTTGCAGCTAAAATTATTGAAGAAAGACAAATCAAATCTTTTTATTGCATTGAAGATTTTCAAAATAGGGGAAAAGTGAATGCAACAACGGTTGAAAAAATGAAACTTTTAGATATTTTTAAAGGCTTACCTGAAACGAGTCAACTTAGTTTATTTTAGAATGAAATTATTTTTCATTTTTTGTCAAGGCATGATGGCTAATAGGATTATAAAAGGGGATTTATGGATAAATCTGTTACGAATGAGAAACAATGAGAACTTTATTAATGTCTTTTAATGTATTAAGTAAAAAATATGTAAAATTAATTGTGATGTGTTTTATAACTTATATTAATAAGTTATAATCTAATTAGAAATGAAGTGTTTTATTTATGAAAAATAATAATAATAAAAATATTATAATCAATTGTTTTTTACTTTTTTAATTGTTGGGGGCTTAATTGGATATTTAGTATTTAATAATCGTGAAAATAAATTGAATCAAAAAAATGAGAATGGATCTGGATGGAAATATGAAAGATATCCTGTTTTTGAGACCCTATTGTCTTCAGAAGCTTATTTTGAACCTATTTATATTCAATTGATTTATCGTGGAAGTAATGAGGTAAAGGTTAAAGCTGGGCCAAGTGGTTTAATGGAAGACTATATTGTTCCAGTAGATAAGGATTATATTAAAGTAGAGGATGAGTTTCAGTCCGAAAAAATTATTAAAACAAATGACACTTACGTTAAAATCAATTCGAGTAGTTTTTATTTGTATGCCTATCAAGATGAAAGTAACGCTATTCATTTAGGTTTAGCTCATTAAAAGGTTTTACTGAGTTTATTGGAAATAGATTTTATCTATTTCTTTTTTTATCTTATAGGAAAGTTCATCAGTAAAAACAAACTCAAACAATAATTCGCTAGCAAATAGTAGACACTTGAAAAAGTGTCTGCATTAAAATGCAAACAGATAAA
>CAJTYF010000040.1 GCA_910583945.1 uncultured Bacilli bacterium | reverse complement strand
CTTTATTTACTTAACTTTATTTCTTTCCTTTTCTGATTTTTGCCGGAACTTAAAGGTTAAAATTAATTTTACACATAAAATTTAGGGCGTAAATTTTCAGGTAATTTTATTTTTTGTCTTTTTCTTACTTGATCCATTATTTCCATTTTTAATGCAACATTTATCTCTTCTTCTGGATAACAAGGAAAATAAGAATATAGATTTTTTATAGTTTGTAGTATAACTTCAATATCTCCATTTGCTTTTTCTACTATGTAATCAATTGTTTCTTCTGAAATATAGGTTAAATCTAATCGTTCTTCAACACTTTTTCTATTATTTGTTGTATCCACATACTTTCTTATAATCTCTTTTACCACTTCTTTTTCTCTTCCATAATTTACTGCTATTATAGGATATTTAGAAGCATAGGTCTCATCATCTGTTGTAAGTACCACTTGATCAAAAAGAGGAAAATAATCTCGAATACATTCCTGTGCTTCAATACTACGATTAAACATCCAATCGAAACGATCCACTAAAAGCGAAAATTTTTGAGGATAATATATACTTCTAATTTCTTTTACTAAATATTCTGTATAATGACCTGGTTTTATTATTTCTGATTTAAAATCTCCATTAATACCAAGACAATTTATATCATAAACAAATAATTTTCTTAATTTTCTTACTTCTTCTTTTATAATTTCAGTACGCTTATCAAAAATTCCATTTGAAATTAGATATTTTAATAGTACACTAGTCATTTCTAATTCAAATTTATGTTTAATAAAATCTATACCCACATCTTTACTTGTAACACCAAATCCTGCATGTTCAAAATGATTATATACATTAATTTCTTTTCCTACTTGATTTTTTGCTTCTTTTGATAATAGAACGGTAGTTCTTCCACTTCCTCTTACACCTTTTAATACTATGACTTTTTCATTACACTCATTTATTTTAGTATGTATTTTATCTATTACTTCTTCTACATTTTCACCTACATTTATTTTTTCTTTTATTAATTGTGCATCTGCCATTATTAAACCTCACTTACAATCTCATTATAGCATATTTTCCATTGAATTTTTCATTATCTTTCAAAATCCTCTCTATCCTTTTTATTTTCTTTAGGTCGGTAATCAATATTATTATCAATGGGTGTAATATCTTTTTGCTTTTATATCATCTAACATTCTATCAAATTCTGGTCTTTTATTTCCTGTTTTAGCACTGATTCTAGTATCTTCATAGTAATCATATATTTCGTAACCCTTATACTTACACATTGCTTCTAATCGTTCTCTTTGTTCTGGTAAACTAAAGCCTTCACGAGCCTGATCTTCTGTACTGACACGACAATAGATTGCTGCATTCTTCTTATTCAATATTCATTTCCTCCTTTTCAAGGATTTAAGCATTTTACCATATTTTACTATCTATACTTTAAATTACAATAAACTAAATCGGTTGAATTTCGCTTTTTTTCGTATTCAATTTGTATTTAAAATGTACACTTGATAAAGCCTTCTAATTCTTTCAAAGGAATAGACCTGTTTAATTATTAATATAAACATCTTCACACTCATTAAAGAAAAGATAAGTAATTTCATTTATTTCAAGTTTGTGAGGCTCTATATAAGCAATATTAGTGTTTATTAAACTAATAATACCTCCATTTTCTAGCTTTGCTTTAATATTACTAAATTTAAGCAAGTTATTAATTTTCTTTTCTAATTCCTCATCAATTTCTAATTTTTCTTTTACTATTTGCATAACTAATCAAACTCCTTCCAAAACAAACAAAAAAGATTAACCGAAATTAACCTTTATATTTTGAAAGTCGAATTAGTTCGACTAATTTCCCTATGGTGCGAGTAAGAAAGTTATTTCAAACTTTTTTCACTAAAGTAAGTAATCAATACAATATTTGTATCAATTTCTTAATATAATTATACACTGATTTGCTACATAATTAAATATTTATTCATCTGATTTTTGATTTTGATTAAATTTTCTAATGAGTCTTAATGGTTTTCCTTTTTCATTTTGTTCTAAATTTTCTTCACATTTTTGATATGAGACAACTTGTGTCATTTCTTCTAAACTTTTTAAATAAATCATTTCATTAAGTAATACCTCTTTTTGTTTAAGTTGTTCTAATGAATCATTTTCACTAATTTCAATATGCTTATTAGTATTTTTATTAGCCTCATCAGCTTTACTCATTTCATCAATTTTACTAATTATATTTTCTTTTCCTTTTAATATAGTATTTTGATTATATATATATCTGCTTTCTTCTAAACTATCTAGCAATTCTCTATTATCTAAACTATTAAGAATAGTGTTATATTCTTTATCAAGTTTTTTAGTAATAATTTGAATAAATGGATACAAATTAGCAACTGGAAATATGCTTAATAGTAATCTTGCAGCATATTCACCACGTTCAATCACCTCATCAGCTATTAATGAAATTAAACTAGAATCGTCATTAGTCTTTTCATATCCTTTATCTTTTAATTTTTTATCAAATTCTAAGTGTAGTTTTTTCTCTTTTTTATGCATATATATAAAATTAAAAATAGATGGTATATACAATCCTAATACAATTACATATGTCATAAGACATAACCTCCCTTACTTATCTATTATTATATCATACTTTTTTATTACTTGAACAATTATTATTTTCAATAATATTAACTTACTTTATTTGTGGTAAAAATCTACTATTTATAGTAGGGTAATTTTGACTTTGACAAAATCTCTAACCCCCTATAGATTTTGACGCAAGCATCAAAATCTGGGGGCTAAGGTTTAGGCAACCTTAGAATCCACCTTGTCTTATTTCGTAATACTCTAAAACTTCGTAATAGAGTAAAACTACATAAGACTACCGATAAAATAGTAAGCACTGCTTATTATTTTATTTTTTGAAAATTATTCGTAACTTTTATAAACTTCGTAAATAAAAGTTCTCATAATTTTATTCATTAACATTATCTGGTATTGTTTCAAATATATCTCTAATATTTACTTTTATATCATTAGGGTTATTCTTTGTTGCAAGCATTCCCATAGATACCCAATTCTCATTTCCATTGTTATTGTCTTGTAATGGGAATATTCTAATTGGAACTTCGCCATTTTTTAGTGGTAGCATATCTAATTTTTCGGTTTCTTTATAGTATGTTCCTTTATAAAAATTGACCTCGTAATATTCATTTAATCTATATAAATTTTGCATAACTTCTTTAATTGGTAAGTATTCGCTATATCTAACAATAGTATCAGTGCATATTCCATTAAAGTTATAAGTAAGTGGTCGTTTTTTATCAATATAACCTTGCTTATATAATTCTTCAAAATCACTATAAAAGGTACTTCTAAAATTAACTTGTTTTACTGAATACTTGTTATTTATCATTTCAAGTTCTATGTCATCAACATATCTCATAATAATATCTGCTTTAATTTCTCTATCAAGTAAATCCCAGTTTTCATTAAAAGCATAATAAGATATTGGTAATTTTACTTTATTGATAAAGTCCATATCTCTTTTAAGTAATATGTCATCAATAGTAAAGTTTAATTGTTCTGCTTGTTCATTTTCTAATATTTTTGAATTGATTAGTTCGAGTTGTTCTTCAATTATTTTTGTTTCATCTTTAAATTCTTCTTCAGTAAATAATGAATCAATATATGCTTTTTTTATTCTTTCTTTTTTATTATTTAAGTTCTTTATTTCTTTTTCTAATTCGATTTTTGGATTATCTATCTTTGATTTTAAAACTGGTAAAAAGAATTCATTAACAACATTATCATATTCCAAAATATCTGCTAGTAATGTTTTAATTGTTTTTTCTATTTTAGGTTCTTTAATTGTTATTTTACAACTATTACATTGATAGTAATAATAAACTTTACCATTTTTCTTTCTTGTAGCATTACCACCTAAAATACGATTACATTTAGGACATCTTAACTTTTGTAAAAATAAATATTCTTTATCTCGTTTATAATTTCTAGAGTTCTTTCTCTTTTGTACTTGGCATTCTTCCCATAATTCTTTAGATACTAATGGCTCTACAACATTTTCATAATAAGTGGGATGATTTGTCTTTTTTCCATGCACATAATCGCCTTTATATATTTCATTTTCTAGTATTCTTAAAATTGTACTATCACACCAATTTGTTTTTCCAAATACTTTTTCTTCATTATAAATATTAGAGATAGTTTGATAGGAATTTCCCTCATAATATAAATTAAATATTCTTATTACTTCATCTTTTTTAAGTGGATCTATAACAAGTTTTTTATTTACGTGTTTATAACCAAATGGCGCTTTATTTGGAATGTTCCCAACTTTTATGGCACCAGCTAAACCTATTTTAGTTCTTTCACTTGTTCTTTCTATTTCGTTTTGTGAAACAGTTGTTAAAAGTCTTGCAACCATTCTACCATTTGCATTAGTGGTATTTATATCATCATTCGCACAATCTAAATAAGCATTGTTTTCATCTAAAAATTTTATTATGTTTTCCCAGTCATAAACACTTCTTGTTAATCTATCTAATTTTAAAACAACAATAGTATTACATTTTTTGTTTTTAATATCTTCTTTTAATTCTTCAAATGCTGGTCTGTGATTTCCAGTTTTCGCACTTATTCCAGCATCTTTATATACTTTATAAATCTCATAACCTTTGTACTCACACATTGCTTTTAATCTTTTCTCTTGTTCTGGCAAACTAAAACCCTCTCTGGCTTGATCTTCTGTGCTTACTCTAATATAAATTCCTGTGACTTTCTTTTCTTCATTCATAAATTTTAAATCCTTTCCTATTCTTCATCAAAAAAGAGGCGACAAAGACATTTAATTTTGTTTTATGTCTTTGACACCTCTATAAATTTCATTATGTTGTTTATTAAATTTGTTTTATATTAACCCCACAAAAACATAAAACTTCCTTTATTGCTTTCCTATTATAGATTCTTTTATTGTAAAGTCAAGACATAATTGCCAATTTTTGCCTATTTTAAGGCGATTTTAGAAGAAGTTAGTACAAATGATTATATTTTAGTTTAATGTTTTTATAAAGGTTTCTAAATCTGATAATTTGATTTTATTAGATAAATTCTCAATAAAGATTACATTAGAATAATTAAATACTAGAAATGTAATACCTTTAATAATAATTCTATGAGGTTCTATATAGTTTAAATTTGTCTTATTAATTTTCCTAATATTACCATTGATAATAGTAGGACTAGTATTACAAAAACTACATATAAATTCGATTTTGTTCTTTAATTCATTATCTATTTCTAATTCTTTCTTTGTAATAGTTACCATTTTAAACAATCCTTTCCTAACTTAAACAATTAAAAAGTACCAACTTCTTATTTGAAATTGATACTTATATATTTAAGCCCTGAACTATAAAAGTTCGGACAGATTGCTTACTGGTGGCACCAACGGGAATTGAACCAGTGACACAAGGATTTTCAGTCCTCTGCTCTACCGACTGAGCTATGGTGCCAAAAAAAATGGCGGTTCCGAAGGGATTTGAACCCTCGATCTTCTGCGTGACAGGCAGACGTGATAGACCACTACACTACGGAACCATTGGTTGCGGGAGAAGGATTTGAACCTACGACCTTCGGGTTATGAGCCCGACGAGCTACCGAGCTGCTCCATCCCGCGATAAATATATAAATGGCGGAGGAAAAGGGATTCGAACCCCTGCGCCGCTTGCGCGACCTATCGGTTTTCAAGACCGGTCCCTTCAACCAGACTTGGGTATTCCTCCAGCGACAACTTGATTATATCACAGTCTTTTTTCGTATGTCAACTGAAAAGCATGTCTTTTTTTAGACTTTCTGTGCAAATTTATTAAAAAAATCAAAAAAGTCTTGATTATTTTATATTTTAATATTATACTTAAGATGTCTTATTGATTTAAGACAAGTGCCATGCCTAAGTGGCGGAATAGGTAGACGCACAGGACTTAAAATCCTGCGAGTGTTAAAGCTCGTGCCGGTTCAAGTCCGGCCTTGGGCACCAGATTGATAGAAAACTCGAATTATTCGAGTAATAATAGAAAACGGCTTGTTAAAAAGTCGTTTTTTTATAATTTTAAATAGAAAGATACTTTTTAATACTTAATTAAACTCATTTTTTTATAAAGTTTTAGAACTTGATTACGTAATTCTTCATTAGATGCCTTTAAGTCTTCTGTAGATATTCCTAAGATTTCAGCAATAGATTTTAAGTGAAAAGGTATCATTTCATTTTCTACTTGTACTATTTCTTTTAAAGGAGCATTTTGTTTCATCGTTTCTCCTATATAGACAATATTCGCCAATTGTTGTCACATAGTCTCTCAAAAAATTCATAATAAGCTTTTTCTTTCGTTGTATGATTTTTAAAAAAGCCATTTTCTCCTATATAAGCTAAAGGACAATTACTAAAGTTATGTGCCTTATTGAATCCATCACAGCAAATAAAATTAATGGCGTTATTTGAATACTTTCTAATAAGTGTTGCCATAAACTTTAAATATTCTCGTGCAATTTCTTTTGATAAATCATTTTTGTTAACTTGTATTCCAATGGAATATTTTTCGTCTGGTTGATTATTGCTATAATTTTCTGTAAATTTTATTCTAAATGGAATTTCTCCTTTTATTAAATATCCTTCTGTATAAATTGGTAAAGTAGGATCTCCAAACATAACATCCACTGAAAGGGACACTGGATTTATACTAGGGGCTTTATGAAAAAAATCATAACAAATCGAACTGATCTTCTTTTAAATATACAATTGACTGGATAACAAAAAAAATATCCTCTTTAATTTTTTCTATTCTTTTATCTTTATTTTTCATACAATCTCCTTGGCCATTATATTACAATAAAGAGATGATTTACTCAATCGTTATTCTTTTGGTTCTATCCCCTTTATTTCATTCATTTTTTCTCTTATCCAAATCGGTAATTTCATTTGTAAAGGTTTAAAGCCATTTTTATTATCTTTTATTTTTCCATATCTTGGTGTGAGTTTATAATTTATGTTTTTTATTGATAAATTTAATCTATTATTTTCATCTTTCCCTAATACTTCTACTAAAATGTTTTCACCTATAGAGACAAAGTCTGAAATGTTTTTTACAAAATAATTTGATATTTCAGATATATGAATTAACCCATTATGATTATCTAATGTATTAACAAAAATTCCATAATGCGTGATCCCTACTACCTTTACTTCTAGGATATCCCCTACTTCTATATTTATCATACAAGCCTCCTTTTAGAGTATTATACCATTTTATTTTAATTTCGTGTATAATAGCTATTAGGTGAATCATACATGGAAGATAAAATTAAAAGTATTATAGAAGAGTTAAGACCTTATCTTAATATGGATGGTGGTGATATAGAATTTGTAAAATATGAAGATCATTACGTCTATGTTAAATTAAAAGGTCATTGTGTTGATTGTTTAGGACAAGATTTTACTTTAAAAAATTATATTTTAAATATGCTTCAAAGTGAAGTTGAAGAAATTGAGGGCATTATAAATGTAGAGTTATGATTCTTTTATTAACCATTCTATTGGATCAATGGGAGCAAAGTTGCGCAAGAGATAAAACATTTCTTTCAAAAAAATTTCATAATCGTCTACTTGATTGATAATATTTAAGAGTTCTTTTTCTTCTTTTTTTCCTTCCATTACACTTTCATAAATGTCAAAATAAAAAGATGGATAGATGAGTCTGGCGTATAAAAGCTGATAGCCGTAAAGACTCAGTTTTTTATTTTTAAAATAAGCATTTATTTCAATTTTTAAATTTTCTTTAGATTCGAAAAATAAGGATTTAAAATAAGAAGCGATGTCACGAACTTCTAAGTCAATAATATAGTTTAAGGGATTAAAATAATCGCAACTTAAATTTGGAAAATTAATTCTTTTTCTTTGCAACGTTATTTTTTCACTAATGGTTGGTTGGTGTTTTTTTATAGTACTATTAATGTAGCTAATGGCATTTTCAGCTAACCCACTGTAATAGCTAAAACTGTTTAAAATAATTGGTTTGTCTCGTCCTAATTCTCTTACTTGATATTCAAAGTAATCAATTTTTTTACTCCAAAGTTCAGCCCATTTGTTACGATATAAAATACTCTTTTTACTACTAATCACTAATTGATTATGAAATTTCATCATATCTAATACATTGTATTCTTGATTTTCTAAAGGCATTTCTAAAAGAATATACTTTAAATTATCTTCTATTGTAATGTAATTATTTTGTTTATTTAATATGAATAAGCTTGTAGGAATATGCTTATTCATCAGTTCTTCATTTAACGAAAAAAGTTCAGAAAATTCTTCTTCACTTCTTTCAAAAGGAAGGAATAAGTATTTTTTATTATTTTTGATAAATAGGCATCTTGAATTTTCTTCGATGATGTTTTCATTTACGTTATAGTATTTTATTAATAATTCTTTCATAGCATCACTATAAAATGATATGAAAAAAGCTTAAGTAATATACTTAAGCTGCTCTTTGAAGGCTTGGCCCTTCTTGCTCCCTATTATTTTGAGCTTCAAATTTACCTTTTAATATATCGCCATAATCTTTTGCTTCTTTTAAATGTTCTACCATTTGTTGTTTCATTTGATTTAAAGTTGCAAGGTATTCTTCACCTAATTTTTCATATTTTTGATTGTATTCTTCCTCTAATGCTTTACGTTTTTCTTTATGTTCTTGACTTGCCATTTTCATACTTTCGATAATTTGGTTAGCATTTCCTAAATAAGAATCGGTTACAATGGATTTGTTTTCTTCTGAAGTAGAATTTACTTGATTACTTGGAGTTGGCGTCGTTACAGGAGCACTTGGCATTTCTGAGATAATCGGTGTTTCATTCATAACCCTGTTTCCAACTTCTGGAGTAACGCTTACTTGACTCGCTGTATTGATATCTGTTGGCATAATTGGTTCTGGGAATGGCACAATTTTATCGGTAGTATTAGATGGAGCTACTGGTTGTTCAGGAATGCTTGGTATTTCCTGGATATTCGGTGTTTCATTCATAATACTGTTTCCAACTTCTGGAATAACATTTACTTGACTCGCTGTATTGATATCTGTTGGCATGATTGGCTCCGGGAATGAAACAATATTATCTGAAGTATTGGATGGCGCTACTGGTTGCTCAGAAGCACTCGGTATTTCCTGGATATTCGGTGTTTCATTCATAATACTGTTTCCAACTTCTGGAATAACACTTACTTGACTCGCTGTATTGATATCTGTTGGCATAATTGGTTCTGGGAATGAAACAATATTATCTGAAGTATTGGATGGTGCTACTGGTTGCTCAGAAGCACTTGGTATTTCTGGAATGATCCCCATTTCATTTCCTAAACTATATCCTTGAGTATTCAAATCAACATTAGAATTGTCCACCATAGTTCCTTCTACTGGAATAGAAGACATGCTTGATATTTCGGTAATATCATTGTTTGGTGTGTTTTCATCAACAATTTTGACTTCTTGAACATCGGCTGTTATTACATTATCAGAAGTAATAGGTTGGATTTCATTTGCATCCATAATCGGTGTTTCATTTCCTAATGGATTTCTTTCATATTCTAATAAATAGTTTTCATAGTTTTCAACTAAAGGCATATAGTTTGCTGGTCTTAAATATAATTCACGAGAAGGATCGGCTGTTACAGAAATTTCAGCTGGAACAGGACGATAATTTTCTTTTGCTTGACCATGCAAAGCTTTTACAAGTGTTCCTTTACATAAATCCCATTTTTCTGGGTCTACAACATTTTGATATCTTCCTTCTGGAGAAAGATAACTCACATGGGTACAATGATTACCATTTAATTCTTTATCCATATCAAAAACTAATATGTTTAATTTATCTTCTTCTACTTCAAAATGCGAAATTACTCTTCTTTCTTCTTTGCTTCCATCTGGAAAATTTAAAATTGTACTTGCCATATACATTCCTCGCTATTCTATAAATGATTATAGCAAATAAAAAACTCTATTTCAAGAGTTTTGTAATCACAAAGTGTCTACATCCATAAGCACAATAATTATTGATATATTCTTCTATTTTTTGATAATCGTTTAAAGGTTTAAAGTTTTTATTTTCTTTTTTATTAAAACCTTTCAATCTTAATTTTCCATAAGAATAATCTCCTAAAACATAATCATAATCTAAAAAATATTCTGTAAAACATTCTTTTAATTCTTTCTCGTTATAAGCATCACGAACATTTTTGATTACTTTATATTTTGTGTCTAAAAGTTCTACTTCCACTTATCTTACCTCATAAATTGAACACTAAAGATGAAAATCAACATTAATCCAGTTGCGACCATACTTAAAACTAATAATAAATTCACGTAGCCATTGCTGTGTTCTGGACTTCCATATTTTTTATAATAAAGGATGGCATTTTCTAAACGAACTCTTTTATTTTCATCACTATCCTTAATATTAAAAAAGTGATAAACTTTATTATTAATGTTTTGAATTTCAGATTCTTTTTTGTTTTGAATTTCTGGAAAATTATAACCCGCCAATTGATAAGCTTCGCTACTTAATAAGAGATCATTAAACTCTGTAAAATTATAAATATGACTTAGTTTAAAAAGCTCATTATTATAATAGTTTTTAATTTCATCACTCTCTGGTGTGTATTTTGAATAAAACGCAAATTTTGAAGGATTCGCATCTTCTTTGGTATAGAGTAAATTTTTAAATTGTTCAATTTCATCATCACTAATTAAAACATGACTTTTTTTAAGCATAAACATATCGATTAAACTTTTTTGAATACTTAAGAAATCTTGTTTTACAGCTAAGGTATCCATAGCATTTTTATAGAAATTAAAAAATCTTTCTTTAAATTCTAATAACGTGGTTTCACTTAATCCAAACTTCTTTAAATTATCGTTAAAGTTTTTCTCATTATTAATTTTAAAAGGATTTAAGATATCTAATTCACCATAAATAAGCACTAATGCTCGAATCACGACACATTCAAAGCTATCAAGCTCTGCTTCATTCATTCCTTCTTTACATTTTATATATTTTCTAATTGCTGAATCTATTGCTTCATTTATGAATAATTGTTCATTCATATTCTTCACCTATAATAAATTATAACACAGAGATTAATTTATAGGAAGACTTAAAAGATTACTTTTTTTCTCAATGCTTCCTCCAAAGTAAGTGGGAACAATGCCTTGAATAATTTTAGAATAGATTAAAATATTGTATTCATGATTTTGTTTTTCTTCCTTAAAAGGAGCTATAAATTCATTTCCTATAAAACAATCAATGTAAATTGAAATTAGAGCATTATTGATTCCATAGTCTTCTAATTTTATGCGAACGCTACTGGATACATACCCCATATAATTTACTTTTACTGGTATTCTTGGTCCTAAGTTCACTAAATAAATGCCATCGCTTGAAATACCTATGGGTAAACTTAATATGATGCTATCTAAGCCTGAGGATAAATCTTCTTGATAATGGTTGAGTATTTCTTTTCTTAAGGAGTGGTCCCCGACACTTTTTTGAATGTATTCTGTTAAAATGGATAAAGCTTCATAAACTCTTTCTAAGTTAAAGTCTACTGTAATAATTTCATCTTTATTATTTTTGACCACTTTTATGCAGTTTTCTAAATCAACTTGTTTATAAATATCTTTTACGCGGTAATTGGTTAAAATGGTTTCATTTAATTTATTAATGCTTGCGGCGGCGACATTTAAAAGTCTTGGTGTAATTTTTTTATTAAATTTCATAAATAAAAAGACCGTAAAAAAAAGAATAATTATTATAATTAAACCAAATATTTTATAAATGGAAATTCTTTTATTCTTTTTTATTTTCATATTATATATATATTTTAATTTGTTTCTTTTAAAACCAATTCAATTTAAAAAAATGATTGATTAAAAAGAATAGAGCAATTAATACTGCAATAATCACAATTATTAAAAGTACTCTTACCAATGTTTTATTGGTTTCTAAATCACTTTTTAAATCGTTAAAGTCATCAAAATCACTTTTGGTGAAGGAAAGAGAATTAGTATAAAATGTTTTGTCTACTTCTTTTTTCACTTGCTTTTTAACGGCTTCTTCAATATTTTTTTGATTCACTTCTTCTTTTATTCCTTCTAAGACTTCCGTGTTGTCACTGCCTTTTAAGTCTGTTAAAATGTCTAAAGGATTCATCTCTCTTGTTAATTCTTTTTCTGTAATTGTATTTATTAAATTCATTAAGTCTTGTTCTTTAGCGCTTTTATCATTTTCTTCTTTTTCATTATCTAAATCTAGACCTTTTAAGATATTGTATTGGGTATCTCTAATTTTTTTTAAACGGTCTCTTTCATAATCGACGTCTTTATCTTGTTTGGCTTTTTCAATGATGGCATTAATATCGTATTCTTTTGTTTCTTCTTCTCTATTTCTTTCAGGGCTTGGTTCTTTTTCGTCTTCAAAAAGACTGGTTCTTCTTGGTGGTTCTTTATGGTATTTTTTTTCTAAAATTTCTTTTATTTTATCGACATCAATATTTTTTTCATTGTCTCCGATGACATGAGCATTACTAGCAAGATTAATATTTTCTAGATCATCATCGTTTATTTCTTGATAAAGATTTTTATTTTTTCGAGTTCTTGACCCAACATTTCTAGTGGGTTCTTCTTCTAAATATTTATCCATTCTAGAGCTCAACAGTCATCACCTACACTATTCAAAAGTATCATAACATAATTTTTAAATTTTTAAAATAGTATTCATTGATTTTTAATATAAGTCTTCGTATAATGATTTTAGGAGATGAGAAAATGAAAAAAATTCAAGTAGAAAAAGAAAGATGTATTGGATGTGGTGCTTGTGTTAATATAGCGAGCGATACTTTTTATTTTGATGAGGAAGGCAAGTCAGAAGTTCTTACTAATGAACATATTGAAGAAGAAGCTGTTCAACTTGCTATCGAATCTTGTCCTACAAGTGCTATTTCTATTTTTGAAAGTGAAAAACAAAATGAAATGGATGAAAAAATTGTTCCAATGACTCATGAACAAAAAACAGAAGACGAAGAGGACTGTTGTGATTGTGAAACATGTCTTTGCGAACATTGTGATTGTTCAATTGATGAAGAAGAGGATGCAGCTTAAAAAAGGTCAAATGACCTTTTTTATTATCCAATTAAGAATCTTGGACGAACTCCTAATTTTTGCACGGAATGAGCACTAAAAGTCGCCGCTCCTTCAGTCCCTACAGCAATAGTACCCGTTGCATGATAGATGCCTTTAAGATAATAAGAAAATGTTTCTCTATTATAAGAATTAATAAATTCTGGTTTAAGTTGGAATAGAGCATATTGGCGATTATCGATTCCTATATCGTAGCCAGAAGATGACCATACAATCGTTCCGAATATGTTTACTTCGCTCATTAAATCAATACTCCTTTTATACATCCCCCATTCGTCTGAAGCACCTGATGTTCGTCCCCCCGTTCGATTTATTGCATTATTATTTATTCTATTTGAAAGAACATTTTGATATTCAATCAAATTTTTACCAAATGTTTTACTTACAATTCCATCATTTGATACTAATTGTGTCAATGTTTTTGTTACCATTTGACTGCTTGCATAACCTCCTACATTTGTATCTGTATCATTTATGGATGCATTCATTAAGGGTTCTGCTGGTATAATCGTTGCATGATGTTTTTCTAAAAATAATTCTTCCCCACGGTAACCACTATATAAATAATTATCAATGTCTGCTATTAACCATGTGACATCGTTAGCATTAATATAATCTCCGACATAAATGTCTTCAAAACTTCCATTGGCTATTCTAGTATAAAGACTTCCATCTGTATAATAACTGGTTATATCTTTTCCTCGATACGTATTTCGATGTAACGCTTTTCCTGCTTCAATGT
>CAJTYF010000039.1 GCA_910583945.1 uncultured Bacilli bacterium | reverse complement strand
TCACTAATTTTTATAGATTTTCTTCTTCATTTTTATTTACTCTTTTTTTCTGTTTATTAGCGTTTTTTTATAACTAGGTTTGGATTTTTTAAGGGTTCTCTTTGGAAGCCTAATGTTCTTATTTCTTCATAGTTTGCTAAGTCTTTTTGCTCGTACAAAAAAGCCCAATAATCATCAGCGGTATAAGGAGTGGTAAAAGAAAAGTCATTTGTTTCTTCGTAATATAAACCGTTACGCCATGATAAGAGAAAGCCATCCATATAATCTTTAAACGTTTCTGGTGTAAGTTTAATCCATCCTTCTTTTAATATTTTGGTGGCGACTTTTCTTCGTCTTTCATTCATTAACATAAACACACCTGGTTTACAGCCTAACAGATGAGGTATGCCTATTCTTTCTAAAAAACTTCTATTTTGATTAAAAAATTGTTTATAAGTACAATCTACTAAATAATTATTCTTGTTAAGTTCTACTATTACAAAACAATGAAATCCTGATCCATATACTAAATAATTGAGATTTAGACCATATGGCATTTTTATTTTCGTACCTATTAAGTTTTTCTTATTAAAGATTTCTAAAATATTATCACTCGATTTTTCACAATAGTTTTCTAAATTATAATAATCGAATGAATGTGAATATTTCCCATTTATTGTTAATAAATCATGTAAGTATTCTCTAGCTTCTTTTACTATACCTCCTAGTAGTTTTTCTTCACTAGTATTATACTCTTTGTTTATCGTAGAAATGTCTGTAATATAGTATTCCTCAAAAATATTCTCACACCAAGTAATAATTTCAGCAAGATTTTTTAACCCTACGAATTCTTTGTCACCTACTAAATAAAATTCTTTACTAATGCGTTTTAATTCCAAATATAACTCTTTAGTTCTTTCTATTTTTTCTTCTAATAGATTTGTTTTTGAAATTAGACTAAATTGTTTCATGAATAATTCGTTATATTTATCTGCTTTCTTGTTTAATTCATTATATTTATTCATATCAATAATCATAAATATCCCCCATTCCATTCCTATTATACATATAATTCTTATAATGGCGAGAACTTTTTCAATTAAAATTGATTTTTTATGGTACAATATAAAACAAATTATTGATGAGGTGAATATTATGCTTTTACAAAATTATAAGGAAATAATCCTTGACGATCGGCAAGGATCAACTCATAGGCTTATTAAATTTGATAAACTATCAGTTAGGATCTATGGAGATGCTAAATATTCTAGTACTCAAATGACCTATTTTATAAATGAAGGCTGTCGAAGAAGAAATATTGATTTATCAAGTTATATCAATGCCGTTAATGATTATTTTATAAGTCATCCACTCTATAAGAAATATGAGAATAAATTTGTAAATTTATATGATTTTAATAATGTTAAATCGCTTGAGTTTAAGGGATTAAAATTTAGTTCTAATGAATTCCAAATTATTAAAAATAAATATCCACGTTTATTATCTATTAATACAAAAAACTGTACGATATACAAAGAGGCTCTAGTAGGTTGCTTAACTTGCAATTATTACGATGAATCTTCTGATATTATGTCTTTAGATTCATTTAATGGGTTTTCTGGAAGATCTATTAGTTTAGATCAAAGCCATATCATTCATCTGAATAAGAATGTTTTACACTTAAATACTATTTTAATGAAATTGAGGGGAATACATTTTAATTATGAACATTTTTTTCTAATAACTTCTACTCCTAATCTACGAAAAATTGAAATTCATACAAAACCAGTTTTAAATGATAAAGATTTATTGTTTGTCTCTGGATTATATAATTTAGAAAGTGTACAAATTATGGCTATTTTATCTAGTTATGAGCAATTACAAAAATTGGAGAGATTGCGAGAATTAAGATATGTTTTTTGTTCAGATGAAAATGAACTTGAGGCGACAAAAAGAAAAAGAAGAAATATTTATGAAAAATTGGTAACTAGTAATGCTAATGAAGAACAACTAAAAAATTATTTAATGATGCAAAGAATGCTTATTCAAAATAAATATCAAGATTTACAACATAAATTATATGTTCCTCGTTTAGAAAGAGTTAAATGGGAAAATAAGATTTCTACAAAAGATTTAGAAAAAATTAGAGAAGAATTGCTTTTTATTTCTAATTTGTCTTTAGAAAATCGTAAAAATATATCTCGAGAAACAAAAAAAGAATATACTATTTTTGAGACTATGTATGGCTTAAATTTTGACTATCATCTTGACGATAATGAGGAGGAGGTTTTGATAGACTCTCGACCATTTGAAGATGGAGGAATTCAGTATTATATTAGAAGAAAAAAACTGATATTAGAAAAATAATTTCCAATATTTAAAAATCACAATCTTTAATTATTCAATCATATGAATGAAAACACAATTTTATGCTTATTTGTCAATAGGATATTGTTATTTATTTTGTAATTCAATTTGATTTATCTAATGTTTTAAATTAATATCTATTGTGCTTCTTAAGAATGCAAGTGAAAAATCCTCTAGTATTTTCTTTTGTACTGTGTTATAGTATTTTTCAATAAAAAAGGGGGAATTTAGGATGGCAAAAAGAGATTATGTTGAATTATTTTCACATGAAGAACCAATTCATAGTGTAAAGACAACACAAAATTGGGCGATTGGCAAAGATAGTACCTATTATTATAAAACAGTGCAAGAGCAAAATTTTTCAGCATTAGATGGAAAAATGCAAAAAAATTTAGAGTATATGATGGATGAAAAAAATCATTTAAATGGAGTAAATCCAGTTTCGGATATTTATTATATTGAGGAACAATTTATTACTTATCGCACTAAAATCGTTCAGGGTAATGATTTAAATTTTTTTCGTGAGGAATGGCAATTCAATTTAGATCGGTGGAAGCCTTTATTTTGTTCTCTTATAGACATTTTAAGTTCTGGAGGAGTTAAAGGTTATATTTTTCCTGATTTATTTACTAACGGAAATATTTTATATAATAATGAAAATAAAAAATTAACTATTATCGATAATGATGGCATTCAAATTAAAGAAAATTTTACTCAATTGGTAGATTATTTTGCTGGGCAATTTGTCTTAAAAGAAAATATTCCCATTTTTCATAAGTATTTTAATTTTGAAGAGAAACATTTTACTCAACATTATAATATTTATGCTTTTTATGCTTATTTTTTAGAATATTTTTTTCATATTGAACTTTCTTCTTTCTTAGAATCTTATAAAAAGGCACTACGAGAAACAGAAAGAGTCAATTTTCCACTTCATTCAAGTTTTGGGGAAGCACTATTAAGTCTTTTTTCTTTAGATGAAACTCCTTTTCTAGATAGTCACAGTTTTAGTGAATTTTGTCAAAACTATCAAATTAAAGAACAAGAAAATTCGCGTATTTTAATTCCACGATAAAATCACTTTACTCTCTTATATTTCGTGATATAATGTTTTTACTGAAAGGAAATTGATATGATTAGACAAAGAAAACAAGGAAATTTAATTATTATTTCTGGTACAACGTGTGCTGGAAAAGGGACGGTTATTCAAGAATTACTTCAAAGAAATTCCAATCTCTCTTTATCCGTTTCTTACACTTCTCGAAAGAAAAGAGAAGGAGAAGTTGACGGAAAAGATTATTATTTTATTAGTAAAGAGCAGTTTGAAGAAAAAATAAAAAAAGATGAAATGTTAGAATATGAAATTGTTCATCAAGATCATTATTATGGTACACCTAAAAAAGAAGTAAAAGAAATTTTAGATACTGGAAAAGATGTTATATTAGAAATTGATGTTAAAGGTGCTCAACATGTTAAAGAGATGTTTCCAGAAACTATTTTAATCTTTATTTTGGCTCCTAGTATGGAAATTGTAAAAGAGCGAATAAAAAAACGTGGAAAAGAAAATAATGAACAAATAATTAAAAGATTCCAAACGGCTTATCAAGAGATAAATGAAATTCCTAAATATAATTATGTAGTAGTGAATGATATTTTAGAAGAAGCTGTTAAAAAAGTAGAGGCTATTTTATTAAGTGAAACATGTCGAGTAGATCGTATTGAAGAAATTGCCGTGGAAAATCAAGAAGAGATTATTCATGAGTTTTTAATGAATAAAGAGTTTGATAATTCACCATTATATAAAGATAAATTAAATTAAAAAGTAGAGTTTAGATCTAAACTTTACTTTTTTTATCCAATTAAAAATCTTGGTCGTACCCCCTTCTCAACAGAAGCAACATAACCAAAAGACTGTCCTTGACCATGTACATCAGCAAAAATTCCTACACCAGAAATATTTTTTAACCAATAATGAAATCTACTTCTTCCGTTACTATTTATAAATTCTGGCCGTAGCTGAAATAACGCATATTGACGACTATCGATTCTTGTATCGTAATGACTAGACGACCAAATATTACCACCATAAACATTCATTTCACTCATCAAATCAACTTTTCTTGTGTATCATGCCCAATTATTACTTGCACCCTTCCATACTCCCCCGCTTTGATTGATTGCATTTGCATCTATACTATTTGATAATATGGTTCTATATTCAATTATATGAATGCCAAACGCCTTACCTATCACTCCATTAACGGTTATTAAATTAGGTAAAATATCTTTTGCCATTTTACTTCCTATATAACCTCCTTCGGTTGTATCTGTATCGTTCATTTTTGCATCCATTAATGGTATTGCAGGAATAATGGTAGCATGATGTTTTGTTAATTGTGTATCTCCAGTATATAAATAATTATCAAGATCTGCAATTATCCATGTTACGTCATTCGCTATGATATAATCACCGACATATATGTCTTCAAAACTTCCATTACTGATTCTTGTATATAAACTTCCATCTGTATAATAACGAGTTATATCTTTTCCTCGATACGTATTTCGATGTAACGCTTTTCCTGCTTCAATGTATTTATTGTATTCTTCTTCACTTAATCCACTTGTAAACTCAATGTTGCATTTTGATTCACTGCTAACATTGTTTAACACTAAGTTCCAATTATTATAATCCCATTCCCCAAACGTTCCATTCGTACAGTGCACATTTGTTTTATATAACCCTCTTTCTGGTATTGAATCACTTTTTTTATCATTCACGACAACACTTAATAATTTGATATCGTAACCAAAATCTGGAATTCTTCCTTTTAATATATTAAAGCTTTTCTTTTCTTCATAAAAGGCAAATGTTTTATACAACGTAATACTTCCTATTATTAACAAGATTCCTACTATAGAATAAATCATTTTTTTATTCTTTTTGACTCCAGTAAACCTTTCTAGTTGGTTATTAGTTTCTAATAACCCCCCCCCCATGAGTCTTTTTAAATTTCTTCATTTTTTGTTTTCCTTTCTTAAGACTATAACCAAATAATGTTTTTACCTTATTTGTAATTCAATTATAAATCACTTAGCAATTTTTAACAAGAAAAAAGCGATTATTCATAGCCTTTTTCAATTGCTTCTTCAAGCTCTTCTTTTGTCATTTTAGAATAACCTTTAATTTTTTTAGCTTTTGCTATTTCTCTTAATTTTAATAATGATGTTTCTCCTTCTTTTAAAGGTTCTAAATTATCCGCAATTTTACCAGTTGTGACTAAGGATTCTATTTCTTCTTTTGTTAGCGTTTCTCTTTCAATTAGCGCTTCACTTAAAATATTTACTAATTTTTCATTTTCAAGTAATATTTTTTTAGCATCTGCATAACAATTTTCAACTATTTTTCTTACTTCACGGTCAATTTCTAACGCTACTTGATCTGAATAATTTCTTGATTTATTGTAATCTCTGCCTAAGAAAACGCCTTCACTTTTTTGTTCATATTGCATAGGTCCAAGCTCACTCATACCATATTCAGAAACCATACTACGAGCAATATTCGTCGCTTTTTTAAAGTCATCACTTGCTCCTGTGGTTATTTCTCCTAAGAATAATTCTTCAGCGGCACGTCCTCCTAAAAGACCGGTTATCATCGCTAATAATTCTTTTTCAGTCATTACTGAAATTTTTTCTTCTTTTGGAAGCATCATTGTATATCCGCCAGCCATTCCACGTGGAATAATTGTAATTTTATGTACTTCATTGGCATCTTCTAATTTAATTCCAATGACCGCATGTCCAGATTCATGAATACTGACTAGTTTTTTCTCTTTATCGGTAATTTTTCGACTTGTTTTAGCGGGTCCCATTAAAACTCTGTCGGTTGCTTCATCAATGTCATCCATTGTTATTGCTTCTTCGTTTTTTCTGACCGCTAATAAAGCCGCTTCGTTTAATAGATTTTCCAAATCCGCTCCACTAAATCCTGGCGTACGAGCACTAATATTATTTAGTTTTACAGTTGGATCTAAAATCTTATTACTTGCATGAACTTTTAAAATGTCTTCTCTTTCTTTTGTATCTGGTAAATTAACTGTTACTTGACGATCAAATCTTCCTGGTCTTAATAAAGCTGGGTCTAGAACGTCTGGTCTATTGGTGGCTGCAATAATAATAATTCCTTCATTAGCTCCAAAGCCATCCATTTCCGTTAATAATTGGTTTAAAGTTTGTTCTCTTTCATCATGTCCTCCACCAAGTCCAGCACCTCTTTGACGTCCAACCGCATCAATTTCATCAATAAATATTAAGCATGGAGCGTTTTTCTTAGCTTCTTTAAACATGTCACGAACTCGGCTTGCTCCAACTCCTACAAATAGTTCAACAAAGTCGGAACCGCTAATGTAATAAAATGGAACATTAGCTTCTCCAGCTACTGCTTTTGCTAATAATGTTTTTCCTGTTCCAGGAGGACCTACTAATAAAACTCCTTTAGGAATACGAGCTCCTAATTTTTGAAATTTTTTCGGATTTCTTAAAAAGTCAATTAATTCTGATACTTCTTCTTTCTCTTCTTTTAATCCTGCAACGTCTTTAAATTTTACGCTACCGCCATTTTCACTTAACTTTGCTCTACTTCTACCAAAATCCATGGAATTTTTATTGCTTCCAGCCATTTTAGTAAATAGAAAGTAAGAAGCTCCTATTATAATAATTAAAGGAAGGAAATTAATGACTATATATAATATTGAAATTGATCCTGGGTCTTTTTTTGTTTCATATTTTTTTATTATATCAGGATTTCCTTTGGCATAAGCTGTAATTTCATTCAAATCTTTTTCTACTACTTTAGCTTTAAAGGTTTCTTTTTCTTTATAATTAGCTAATTTTCCTTCAATATAGTAAACAGAATCGGAACTACTTGGCGTAACGATGATTTCTGTTACATTACTTTTTTCTATTTCACCTAATAATTCTCCTGTTGTTAATTCATGTTTTATCGCTCCACCCATATTTAGAACAGTTAAAACAAAGAAAATAACGACTACAAGTACTAAATAAGGAAATATATTTCTCATTGTGTTATTTCTATTCATTTCTTTTCTCCTCACTAACCACATATTTATATATTATATCATAAAATTCATTATTATTCTTATCAAAATTTGATTTTTTTAATCCAGGTATCCATAAAATAACATCATTTGCATCTGTGATGACTGGCCAATTGTTTCGTTTTTCTAACGGAACTTTTTCATCAATAAAAATATCTTTTAATTTTTTAGTACGATTCAAATTCTTTAGTTTTATTGTATCCCCCTTTTTTCTAGTTCGAACTTTAAGGGGTAAAGCTATTTCTTTAGAATTTAAACGCAAAAGGTAATTGCTTTTTAAAATAGAGCTCGACGTTAATTTAATAATCTTCTCTTGATTATTTAATAGGATGCTGTCTTTTAAAATGTATTCCTTTTTTATTGGTTCATGACTCTTATCAAAATAGAGATAATGATAACTTTTCTGAAGTATTTTGTCTAAAGGCAAATTTATTCTCTTATGTGGCGACTTATTTTCTATTAAATCAAAAATCATTTTCTGATGTGTATCGTTTAATAGATAAATTTTGTCTTGGTATTCCTTTTTTAACATCTCATTAAGCACACGAACTTGAAACACAAAATCTAACTCTTTAAATTTGTGCAAGTTTACTTTATCAAAATCATAAATGCTAGTCAAGACGGTTTTGGTCTTTTTTTCTAAATAAGCTTCTATTCTGTCTAATTCTTCACTAAATTTTAAAAATTTTTGATGAACTTTCGAATTTTCTTGATGTAAAAAAGGAACGATATTTTTACGAAAACGATTTCTAGTATAATCTTCACTTTGATTCGTTTTATCAATGCGATATTCCAAATTATTTTCTTTATTGTAGTTTATAATTTCTTCTTTGGTTAAGTAAATTAAAGGTCTTATCAGTTGATAATTCTTTTTATCCGTTATTTTTTTAAAACCTTTGTAACCACTAAAATTGCTTCCTCTTGTTAAACGCATTAAAATGGTTTCTATTAAATCATCGCCATGATGAGCCGTCATTAAAATTTCAGCTTGGTATTTGTTGACAATATTTTCAAAAAACTCATATCTTTTAATACGAGCGTCATTTTCAGTATTCGTCCTAGGTAAGTTTTTCAATTCTTTTAATTCAAAAGTTATTTGGTAAGATTCACAAACTTTTTTTACAAATAAAGCTTCTTCTTTGCTTTCTTCTCTTAAATTATGATTGACATGAGCAACAATTAATTTTAAATTATATTTTTCTTTTAATTGATTAAAAATATGTAGCAGGCACATTGAATCTGGGCCACCCGAAATAGCTAAGACAAGTGTTTGATTTTTTATTAAAATTTGATCTAAAAAGGATAAAACCTCCTTCAAGTTACCACCTTCTTTCTTCTGTTCTTTATTTATCTTATTTTTAAATTGGCTTCAATCATGGGAAGAATTTCCCCATCTAAAACTTTCATTACGTTGCTTGTTTCATAACCAGAACGGTTATCTTTAATTAATTTATAAGGTTCTAATACATAACTTCTTATTTGGCTTCCGAAATTAATATTATCTATCGTCCCTTTTATATTATTTTGTTTGTCTTCTAAGTTTTGAAGTTCTAACTCATACAACTTATTTTTTAACATTTTTAATGCTATTTCTTTATTTCTGGCTTGACTTCTTTCGTTCTGACACGTTACAACGATATTAGTTGACAAATGCGTTATTCTTACCGCTGAATTTGACGTATTGACGGATTGCCCTCCAGCTCCACTTGAGTGATACACATCGATTTTTAAATCGCTTTCTTTCACTTCAATGTTAATTTCTTTATTATACTCAGGTGTAACTAAAACGGATGCAAAGGAAGTGTGCCTTCTTCCACCGGAATCAAAAGGAGAAATACGCACTAAGCGATGAACGCCTTTTTCTTTTTTTAGATATCCATATGCATACAAGCCTTTTATATGTATAGTGATGCTTTTTAGGCCGGCTTCTTCGCCATTTTCACTATCAATAATTTCATAACTGTATTTCATATTGTCACAGAATCTTAAATACATACGAGATAACATACTTGCCCAATCACACGATTCAGTTCCTCCCGCACCAGGATGGATTTCTAGATAACAATTACAATTATCGTATTCTCCGTTTAAAAGCGTTTTGATTTCTAATTCCTCAATTTGTTTTTCAATGGTCTTAATTTCTGTCTCTAAGTTTGCAAGTTCACTGGGTTCTAGAATGTTAATAAGTTCTAAGTTATCCACAATGTTTTGTTTTAGATTCTTATAAAGTTCTTGTTCTTTTTTTAAAGAAGATAATTCTTGATTTATTTTAGTCGCTTCATTGATATCTTGCCAGAAGTTTTCTTCTTTTGTTTTTTCTTCTAATTCTAAAATTCTTTTTTCACTTTTTTCAGTGTCAAAGAGACCTCCCTAAGTCATTGATTTTTGTTTCTAATACATTTAATCTATTTTTTAATTCATAATCATTCATTTATAAAACCCTTTCTCTTGTTAATTCACTTTCATATTTATCAATTATAATAAAGTTAGCTAAAGATTCTTCATCTAATTTAATTGTTTCTATTCTGTTTACTTCCTCTCTTTTTGATTTATTTAATTCATTTTTTAATGTTTGTAATAACGTTTGCAGTATACTAATTTGTTTTTTTGTATAATCTTTTTGAAGATAAACTATATTTTTTTCTTTTTCTATTATTCGAATGGCAGATGGGTAATCCCCATATTGAAGAGATTTTTCAAAGTACCTTCTTTTTTGTTCATAATTCGAGTTAAAATCATCAAAAGTTACATTCCTTTTAGAGATAAGTAAAATTATTTCGATTATATTTAAACAATATAAGTCAAAGTCATTATATTCTATAGATAATCTTTTTTCGCATAATTCTTTTAAAAGAAGACATTTTTCGGTGTTTAATTGTTGATACCCCACAAATATTTTATTTATTTCTAATAGTAATTTAGATAAAGCATAAAAGTTAGGATTTTTTTCTTTTTCATCAAGTAAAGCATTGATATCTTCTAATAAAAGTTTATATATAGCAAATTCGGTCATATTTCGGCGTTTTTTTAAAATTTTATCGACTAAAATATTGGCGTATCGATAATCTCTGTTTTTTAAAGCAACAAAAAATTCATCAAAAAGATTTGAACAGGTGGTATGAGTTGGCTTATTAAAGGTATTTTCTTTAATAGCCATTCGTTGTTTTAACAGTTTTACTGTATTTAAGTAAACTTTATTTTTTGTTCCTTTCTTATTCGTTTCTATCTGTAATAAATCATAAGCCAAGTTATAGTCTTCATTTTTAATTAATTCATATAATTTTTTCTCATTAAAGTTTTGAGATTTATTTTTTAAAACTATAGTTACTAATTTATATAAAATTCTATAAATAGGACTATCATTCCCCTCGTGTCCAATTTTGGTTATAACATTTAAACACTCATTAAATTCATGATGCATTATTTTCTCTTTTATAACTTTTAATATAAAGAATTTTTTTTCATTATAAGTTAATGACTCGTTTATTTTTTCTAATTTATTTAATTGTATTTCATCACTTGTTAATTCTTTTAAAATTAAACATATTATGGATTCATAATAATCCTCAGTATGAAATTGTTTGCTTTCTATATAGGTAAAAAAATTATTTATGGCATTTTCTATATTTCCATTAAAAATAACCGTTACGACTTCTTTAAAAAAAAGTTTTTTATTGCTTCTACCACTTTCTAAATTTACTTGATATAGACCAAGTTTTATTTTTTTTAAATAACCTTTTTTGGTTAGTTTTTGAATATTGTAATTTGTGAAGCCAAGTTTTATTAATTCTTGCGTTTTTAATCTTCTAGAATTGTAATATTTTATAATATTCATTGTTTCTTCAAATTTCATTTACTTTTGGACACTTCTCAATCTTTAATTTCAATATTTATTGTTTCATTTAAAGTTATTTTTGCATGTCCCCCAATTGGGAATGTAATTTGAGGAGTAGTATGACCAAAATCAGTATTAATAACAATCGGAATATTTTTTAATTCTTTTTTTGTCAAAAAAATTGCTTTCCATTTTAGAAGAGTCATTTCACAGTTTTGTTCGGCTCTACCTATGACTATTCCTTTTATATTTTCGGGTTTTAAACTTTGTATTAACGATATCAAATTTCGATCAAATTCTAATAAAAAGTTTTTATCAGCTCCTCCATCATCTTCTATAAAAAGGATTACTTCTTTTTCTTCTTGAAAGTAAGGCGTCCCTTGAAGTAAATTTAATGTGCATAAATTACCTCCAATAATTTTTCCTTCCCCTTCGCCTTTATTTATTATTTGCATTCCTTCATTTTTTATAAAATTCCTTTTTTCTTGATTTAAAAACCATAAATCATTACTCCATTCGAGGCTTGATTCTACATTAACCGAAACACTTTCAAAAAACATTTTCTTAAAGTATTCCATGGTGTATTCTAAGCCTTTTTTCATTCCTAAAGAGGAAAAATGAGGGCCATAGTAAGTCACTAAACCTGTTTTTACTGTTATAGCATGAAGGAGCGCTGTAATATCAGAATACCCACAAATAATTTTGGGATTATTCTTTATGATTTCATAATCAATATCCGCTAATATTTGATTGGTGTTAAAACCGCCGATAACCGTTAATATACCTTTTACGTTCTTGTCTTTAAAAGCACTTTCTAAATCTTTTACTCGGTCTTCTATTGAAGCACAACCATAGAGACTATTTTCTTCACGGGAAACATTTTCACTGAAAGTTACTTTTAAACCTAAACTTTCTAAATTTTTAATGGCAAGTTCAATACAATCCTTTCCTAAAATATTTATATTTCTAGAAGGAGCGATTATTCTTACTTCATCACCATGTTTTAGTTTTTCAGGAATTATTTTTTGCATTTTTCAATCACCTAAACTGATTATAACAAAAAAATGCCTATTTTTAAGCATTTTCTGTTAAATTTTATTGAATTGGAGCCAAAACAATGCGATTTGAACAAGCGTCTCCCGTCGCTCCAACTGAATTAAAGAAAGCAGTTAATCCCGATCCATAACTTCCACTGTAGTCTCCACCTCTCATAAACCAAGGACTATTTGCATCAACAAATATAGAACGATCATTAAACCATGAGGTATAAAAAGTAAAGGGGCCCATTTCACAAGTGGCATCACCTAGAATTCTTGAGGGACATCCAGTTATACTTGTAGAATAAATATCGTAATATTTTGAGTCATAAGTACTTTCGTCCGCCTTTGTAAAACCTGAATAAACTTGAATGCTATTGTTTCCAGCAAGACCTGTAGCGGTTAAACTTCCTCGAACTCCCATTACATATGTGAATGTTCCTCCATTCAAATCATAAATACCCGTATAGTTTCCAGTCGTACTTGCTTTTGTACTGTTTGGATTTGAGTATTCATAACCAGCACTCGAACTAGCCGATGCAGTAGCTGATGTTCCCGACCACCCAGTTTTATAATGATTCCCAATATAATTCAAGAAATAATTGTTAATATAAACTTCTTCACATGTGGTATCCTTACATTTTCCATAATTGGAATAAGTTAAATAAGTTATCGCTCCCCATTCTGTGTTTTTTATAAGATGACTATCTAAATTTCTTTTATAATTATAGGCATTTTTAAAATGGTGAGACATCGATCCCAATGTCGGTTCAACATTAGGCTTTATTTGTAAATCTGCAGCAGTTACATTAGGCCACAGACCTGCTTTAGTAGAAGTTGCTTCAAATTTCCCTACCCATAATCCTTTAACGTCTCCAAAACTTGTAAACGCGGGATGCGTCATATATTTTCCTATTGTACAAGTTCCGCTTTCGCCACTTTTATTAGGTGTCACACATTCTGTATCACTATCTATGGTATTAGAAGTACCAAATTTTATTCCTATTGGGTGAACTTTCGTATCATCAAGACTTGTAAATGAGTTGTAATTTCCTAAATCCCAAATTTGATAAGAATATTTGGGAATCCACACAAAATAACTTTCTATATCGGATTCACTTATTGTATCTCCTACGTTATATGTTTTACTTGGATTAGTTATTAAAATTATTGCATTTGCCCATTTTTTATTGCCATAATTGTACCATTCTTTGTTTTTATCAGCATAGGTAACACTTCCATTGCTTTCATTAATTAATATTGGAATCATTTCACTACCCAGAACAGGATCAGTACCATGTAGTAAAGTTTCCTTATATTCTTTAGAAAAATAAGGAATTCGTCCCTTTAATACATTAAAACTTTTCTTTTCTTCATAAAACGCATAGGTTTTATACAACATGATACTTGCTATAATTAAAAGTATTCCTATTATAGAACTTATGATGATTTTGTTTCTTTTTTTATTTTTTTTTAAATTTTCTAATTTCATTTTTTCTCCTCTATTGATTTATAATTAAAGGTACTATAAATACCTTATCATTAATTGAATTATAATGGTCGTACAACCAATAGTCAATAAAAATATTCACTTATATTATTAAAATAACAGAATTAATAAGTAAAAAATGTCGATATATAGGATAAAATAAAAAAGTTAAATTGTAAGCAATTTAGATAAATTTAGATTTTTAATAAAAACTACGCCTTCAAGACGTAGTTTTTAGGCTACCCTATAAGGGTATATTACTGACGGCCTCCACATGGAGGCTTTTTAGTCATCCAACCAGCCTTGTCACTCTAGCTCACCCTTGAAAAGGGGCTTTATATTCTCTTATATTTCTTGAATCAGCTACTTTATCTTCTATTTCTTGTTCTTAAATATATTTCTTTATTGTCTGCTTATTTAGTCCTACTGTACTAACATAATATCCTTTTGCCCAAAAATTTCTTTGACCATATTTATATTTTAAATTGGCGTGATTGTCAAATATCATGAGCGCACTTTTTCCTCGTATAATCAATCATATAGAAATTATTAATCTATTAGAGTGATTCTTTCTATTTATATTTTTGAGTTATAATAACTCGTGCCTGTGGATTTGTTTCTTTTTTCCTACAGCTTTGACTGTTTAGAAAGGCTCTTACCACAGACTTTTTATTTTAATTGTTGATTAGTTAGTTAACGCATTGACGTTTTATAGGTTCAGCGAGGTTACAAGATAGAAAGCTTTTGTGGCAAACATACAGGCATTAAATAACTACCCAAGGAGGTGCATGTTTATGATATATGTTGGAGTAGATATATCTAAATACAAACACGATTGTTTCATCTGTAAAGATACAGGTGAAGTTATTGTAGAAAATTTATCTTTTGAGAATAATAAAAAAAGATTTTAAAATTTTTCTAAATTTTAAAATCATAAGAATCAAATAA